>CAZUHM010000119.1:0-6269 GCA_964620575.1 uncultured Methanobacteriaceae archaeon
ACAGTTTTAACATTAAAAAAAGATTTAACTTCTGGTTTCATATTTATCTCATCAAGGATATATGAGATTTTTAAATTAAAAAATTGACTAATAAAAAAATACTTTTAATGAAAAATTAAACTTATCTAATGGTTTTATACCATTTGAAGCAATTATTTGTTGAATTCTTCTTGAATCAATAATATTAAATATTTCTTCTAACAAACTGCTATATGGATTGGAATTATCGAAATTTAAACCTAATAACATTTATCTCACTAATAATATGTTTATTAAAGGTTTAAAATTTTCGATAATATAATCCTTTAAATCAAAATCCAAATATAAAACAAATGTATTATTTTTAACCAAGATTAAATAGACATGTTATATTCAAAAATAAGCTTTTGTTGGTGGTTAAAATAGGATTATTTTCTAGACCCCTAAAAATGTTATAAATGAAGAATCAAATTAAAAAAAGAATTAGATAATTACTAGAGAAATACCAGTCTATAATAATTAAAAAACGATACAAAAATAGAAATGAGTATTAAGCTATCTATATTATCAATGATAAATTGGACAGATAAAAAAGGAAAATTTAGGAAAGAATTTAATAAATTTTTAATAACCATACCATAAATTATATTTTTCCTGTTCTGTCATTCTACGATATGTTACAACAGCCTTGTATGGAGTATAACCGGATATTAAATCGGTAGATGCTATAATATCAGAGTCTATTGTACCTGTTCTTGTAATAATATTTCCTTTGCTGTTTTTAAAGTAGAATGTTGCTTTAAGTATTTTATTATCTGGTGCTATATTTATATCATATGGTTGGATTGTTGCGTAGACTCCACGATACCATTGCCCATTGACTGTTGTGTAGAAACTAATAAATTGATCAGAACCCACATATCTTGGATTTGAGAATGCATAACTCATTGAATAAGTTGTTAATTCAATTGTTTTTGGTTTTGAATTCTTACTTAAAGCATTGAATGTTGTTTTGGCACTATCCTTTGTATATATGTTAGATCCATAGTATGTTGCTGTGATGTCATTAGATCCAAGGTAATCTGCTGTTACTTTAATATTATAGTTTCCGTACTTACTGGTTGTTGCATAGTATTTTATACCTTCGACATCAATTTCAACTTCTTTGTATGCTAGTCCTATTCCACGAGCTGAAAGTTTACCATATACTGAGATTGTATCTCCTACATAGGTACTTTTAGTACTTCCCACGGTTATTGAAGTTATTTTCTTACTTGCATAGACATAAGTGTAGGCACTGTCACTAGCATAAATGTTTGTTCCAGCATAAGTAGCTGTTATATCATTATAACCTTCCTTGTCTGCTGTTACCTTAAGATTATAGTTTCCATATTTACTTGTTGTCACATAATATTTGTTTCCTTCGACATCAATTTCAACTTCCTTGTATGCCAGTCCTATTCCACGTGCAGAAAGTTTACCATATACTGATACTTTGTCTCCAACGTATACGCTTTTTGTACTTCCTACTGTTAAGTTGGTTATTTTCTTGTTTGCCTGGAATGTTGTTGTATTGTATACTGAATTATAATTATTGTCTGTGTATTTTGCTGTTATTGTTTTTGTTCCAGATGTGGATGGTGTTACTTTAAGATTGTAATTTCCGTACTGGCTGGTGTATGTTGTGTATGTTGTATAATCAAGAGTTACTGTTATTTTGGCATTTGCCACATTTTTTCCTTTTGAAGTGAGTTTTCCATATACTGAAACTTTATCCCCAACATATACGCTTTTAGTACTGCCTAGGGTAAGAACATTCTTATTATTTGCAGTGAAACTTGTTGAAGCTGTATCGTATGTATAAACGTCTGAACCATAATAGGTTGCAGTTATATAGTTATAACCCTCATCTAGAGCTGTTACTTTAAGATTATAGTTACCATATTTACTTGTTGTAACAGTGTATAGCTTTCCATCCACATCTATTTCAACGTTTTTATATGCAAGTCCTATTCCTCTTGCTGAAAGTTTACCATAAATGGATAATTTGTCTCCAACATATGTTGTCTTTGTACTTCCTACTGTCAGGTTACTGGTTTTCTTGTTTACAGTGAATGTTGTTGATGTACTTGAGCTGTAATATTTGTCTGATCCATAGTAACGAGCATAGATGTAGTTTGTTCCTTGATTACTGCCTGTTACATTCAACTTATAGTCACCATAAGCGTTAGTGGTAGCATAATAGTACTTGTTGTTTATTTCTATTTCAACTTTGCTGTATGGTATTCTTGATGAATATGAGGACAGTCTTCCGTAGATTGATACTTTATCACCAACATACACTGTTTTGGTACTTCCTACTGTGAGTGTACTGGATGTTTTATAGGTATATTCCTTGTTTTCTGTTTTGTTATATTTTTTTAATGATTTCGTTTCAACACTTGTAGTATCATTCAGGTTATCATTGGTTTTAGTGTTTAGCGAATTATCATTAGTATACATTTGTTCATTGTTCTTTTCCGGATTATAATCATTACTTGTTTTTTCAGATAATACAACCGATTGTGTGTTGGTATCATGTGATATTGTACTTGTTTCATTAATATCGGTTGCACTTACTGTTGTTATGGTTATTATTATCATTAATAATGTTAAAAACAAGAATAATGATTTCACATACTTTTTATGCATTTTAATCACATAATTATCGTGTTATTACTAACTATTTTTAATGATTTATTATCAGTTAGCTAAAAAAAGTTTATGAAATCAAATATAAATAACTATTCATTTTAACGTATCATTATTTATGGAAATCATATATTCTTAAGGTAGTATATCATGAATCAATCATGATAACAATCCATAAATCTAAAATAATAAATCATATAAACAGATTTTATCAACAATCAAGAAAAAAATAATAGTTTTAAAGACAAAATAAAAGATTAAAAAGTTTTGTCTTTACACTCAAAGAACTAAAACACAATAGTATTTCATGGTTAAACTATTGAAACTATTTACTTATTTTAAACACTCGTTAATCCAGTGAATAAAGTTTGTGGTACTGTTTCCACTTCTTTCAGCGGGGATATGGTCTTTATTCCATACAGTTTCAAAATCAACTCTTTCAACATCACTTGTCTGATTTAAGGCTAAAGCAAGGTTTATTTCAGTGGTTAATGCGGTGTTGCCCTGTTCTATGCCTGAATTTATTCTCCAGTATTTAGCTATTTTGGAAGTTTTATAGCCTTCATAGTAATCACAGATGAAATACATTGGATTGTACATGTTTACACGAGTTTGAATACTGTTATTAAAAAGATCAACTTGTGATATGTCCTTTTTGTAATCATTAATGTAATCTGGATTATAATCATCATAGGATGAATATTTATCACTATTATTTTCTAATAAATTAATGAAAACTTTATTAAAATGTAATGAATCCGAGTTGTTAAGGCCGAATAAATCATTTTGTGATTGGTTTCGATCCAAATTATCAAATGCTCCAATTCTTTTTGTAGTTTGTTTACATGTTTTTACAAAGCCTTCAATATTACTTACCTGAACGGTATTGGTATTGTTATCATATTCAACCCATTGAATTTTATTATTTAAGGAATCCACATAATCCTGGGCATTAGCATAGTTAATGTCTTTTCCTGTAATGTTTGATGTGTATGGAAATTCAGTGATATTTAAGAAGTTATTTAATGATTCTTCAATAACTGATTTTATATAATCATAATAACTACCATTATTATAAATTCCTGTTTTTGATTTTTCTAATTTTAATTCGTTTCCCTTGGAATCTTTTAGTTTTAAATCATTAACATAGCTTGCATATTCGGCGGCTAAATCATCAGATAAGCTGGAAGTCCAAGTATTATTGCTTCTAATTCCATTTTTAAAATATTGTCCCATGTTCCATTCATATGCTGAATCCGCAGAATCGAAACTGGTTATAGGATTCCAACACATTGAACCTGCCACACTATCTGATATGGTCTTTCCATCTTTATCTACCATTGCAGCTCCTATACTTTCAAGATAAGGTCTGTATAATTCATTGTCTCCTGTAGTACCTAATAATGCACTTTGTCCACCACCTGCACTATGACCGAACGTAAATATATTGTCTGTGTTTCCGGGAAGTGTTTCATTATTAAATCGTAAGTATCTTATTGCTGCTTTTAAGTCTGTAACTCCCCATGGTGCTCCACCATTATACGTTTCATTATTTTGTTTTCCACGACAACCTGCATATACATATATCATACCACTGCCTGTATAATTGGCTGCTTCATAACTACTATATTTAGCAGGTGCTTTACATTCGGTATATCCACCAGTTTTAACAGGCATTACTATTGGAGCAGTATTTGTGCTGTAATTTCCAATTTTTTCATCCTTTAATGTACAGGTGTATGTGCCATTTCCGTTATCCTTAGCATCAAAGTATTTGCCCGGAACATATATTCCCAAGCTTTCATATTCTGTGGTTTCAGGATTTGTACAATAAACCAGACCTAACTGATAATAAATGTCATTTTCAGAATCATATTTCCATTCATTCATATTTATTGTTAACTTTTGTGTTAATTCTGTTGTATTTGTATTATGTTGATTTATTATGTTATTTCCTTTAGAAAGATATAATCCACCAATGATAAGAAGGGAAAATATTAATAGGATTATTAATATTTTATGTATTTTTTTCATAGAAATCAACTACTGATTTTTCAAAAAAATCATGGGGATTGGCCAAAATTTACTATTATCCAAAACTTAAAGGATAAGTATTAACTCACTATTATTTAAAATCAAACAAAATATAGGTTTGGCAGACACCCTCATTTTAATAAAAATATATTTGTTAAGATAATATAAATTAATTGGGGTAATTTTTTTCATAATTCAAAATCAAGTAAAATCGTCTGGTTACTAATAATGAAAATTGGTTAATAGAATTATTTTAACATAAACTAATGTTTAAAGACTAATAAAAAAAGAAAAGGTGAAAAGAGATAATTACTATAGTAATTATTCAACTTTTTCAATAACATTAAACGTGGTGTTGGTTACATAACTATTATAGTTGCTGTTACCATCATAGCTTAATGTTACATTGTTTGTTCCTAGTGTAGTAGTAGGTGTTGTGAGTATATATGAACCGGTACTATCAGTTTTAGCTTTGTATAATTTACCATTAATTCTAATAAGAGCATTAATGTTGTATAATGCGTTTCCATGAATGTCTGTGATGTTACCCGTGATTGTTACATTGTCTTTGTATATCGTATCTTGAATTGGAGCATATGTAATGATAATATCCTGTTTTTCAACATTGAATGTGGTATTGAATGTGTAACTATTGTAGTTGTCATTTCCACCATAACTTACTGTTACATTATTTGTTCCTAATTGTCTCATAGTTTCTGTAATCATGAATCTTCCTAATTTATCGGTTGATGCCTTGTATGCTCTTCCATTGATTCTTATTACTGCACTAATGTTAAACAGTCCACCACCATGTATGTCTGTGATTTTACCCATGATTGTCACATTTTCTTTATATTTTATATCTTCTATCGGATCAAGGGTTATGATTATATCTTGTTTTTTTACATTGAATGTTGTATTAGTTGCATATCCATTGTAGTTACCATTTCCAGCATAACTTACAGTTACATTGTTGATACCAGCAGGAGTTGCAACTTTTGTAAATGAAAATGCTCCTGTCTTATTGGTCTTAGCTTTGAATAATTTACCATTAATTTTAATGATTGCATTGATGTTGTTTAATCCTTTACCATTCACGTCAGTTACTTTTCCACTTATTGTCACATTTTCTTTGTAAACTGTATCTAGTATTGGGTCGAGGCTTATGGTTATGTCTTGTTTTACAACATTGAATGAAATAGTTGCCTCAGATGCCAGATATTTGTCAAAACCAGCATATTTTGCTGTTGCTGTTTTTTCTCCCAGTTCTTTGAATAATGTTGTATATTCAAATTCGCCCTTGGTTGTAACATTAACTTCAGTTTCACCTATTATTAATGTTATATTTTGGTTGTATAATCCGACACCATCTTCAGTTATGAGTGTACCTCTGATTGTTACTTCAGTATTATATTTTACATCCTTGATTTCATCGAATATTATTATAGTGCTTTTAGGTGCAAGATATTTATCAATTTTTTCTTCTAAGTCTTTGATTGTATCATTCATATTGTTTATTGTTTGGTTTTGTTCGTTTACTGTGTTGTTTAGGTTGTTTACTGTGT
>CAZUHM010000120.1:0-6132 GCA_964620575.1 uncultured Methanobacteriaceae archaeon
ATTTTACATTATGGAATGACTTTTTAAATCTCCAGTATTTTACTGAATAAATTTTGAAAAAATTAAATGAGTATTTTAATAAGAAAATACAAAAATATATCTATAATAAATTATCATTACAATTAATGATTTCGTAAATTTAAGGATGTTATAACATGGGAAATGTTAAAAAAGAAGACATTATGGCAATTCTTGATACATATGATAAAGAAGACATTACTATCGCAACATTAGGTAGTCATACTGCTTTACATATTTTAAGAGGAGCAAAACAAGAAGGATTTAAAACAGCCGTAGTTTGTGAAAAAGGAAAAGAAGTTCCATATCAAAGATTTGGAGTAGCTGACGAATTTATATTTGTAGACGAATATAAAGATATCGTAAACGAAGAAGTGCAAGAACAATTAAAAGCAATGAACGCTATTGTTGTACCACACGGTTCATTTGTAGCTTATGCTGGACTTAGCAATGTTGAAGACAAATTCAATGTTCCAATGTTTGGAAACCGTGACATTTTAAGATGGGAAGCAGAAAGAGATAAGGAAAGAAAAATGATTACTGAATCAGGAATCAGAATGCCTAACAAATATGAAAATCCTGAAGATATTGATAAAGCAGTAATGGTTAAATTCCCTGGAGCAAGAGGAGGACAAGGATACTTCATTTGCTCAAGTTACGAAGAATTCCAACAGAAAATTGATGAAATGAAATCAAGAGGCTGGATTGATGATGAGGATGTAGCTGATGCACACATCGAAGAATATGTTTGTGGAACAAACTACTGTATACACTACTTCTATTCAGCATTAAAAGATGAAGTTGAAGTATTGGGTATGGACAGCAGATATGAAACAAACATTGATGGTATCGTAAGAATTCCTGCACAAGAACAAATGGAAGCTAACTTAAGTCCTTCTTATGTTGTAAGTGGTAACCATCCTGTTGTAATAAGAGAATCCTTATTACCACAAGTATTTGAAAATGGAGACAGACTTGTTGAAACTGCAAAAGAATTAGTTAAACCTGGTATGAACGGTCCATTCTGTTTACAATGTTTAGTAAATGATGACAGAGAAATAGTTATCTTTGAAATGAGTGCTCGTATCGATGGTGGTACAAACACATTCATGAACGGATCTGCTTATTCTTACATCCAATTTGGAGAAGTAATGAGTATGGGTCGTAGAATTTCCAGAGAAATTAAAAATGCTATAAAAGAAGACAGATTAGATGTAATTATAACTTAAATCTAATCATAAAATAACCTCCAACATTACTTTTTTTGTTTTATTTTTTCATTGAAAATAATTATCATATTTTTCTTTAAATACATTTTATCAGTTATTTTTTGCATTTCAACATCAATAATTAACCACCAAGTTAAACAGATACTCAACTATTTAAATACTGATTTAAAATCTATTAGTAGAACACAAATGAAATGTGATTAATATGGGAACAATTATCGAAGTAAAGAATATTGTTAAAAGGTATGATGATATTCCTGTAGTGAACAATTTATCCTTATCAGTTAATGAGGGAGAAATATTCGGTTTTTTAGGCCCGAATGGTGCTGGAAAAAGCACTTCAATCAATATTATGGTAGGATTACTGAAAGCTAACGAGGGAGAAATATTGATTAATAACTTGCCCCTAAGTGAACTTGAAAAAAAATTGATTGGAATATGTCCTCAGGAAATAACTCTATGGGAATATTTAACGTGTTATGAAAATTTGATGATGATGGGAAAAATGTACAATGTTTCATCTAAGGAATTGAAGGAAAGAATTCCCCTTATTCTTGAAAAATTATTTTTGAAGGATAAAATGGATGAGAAAATTTCCAACTTGTCCGGAGGTATGAAAAGGCGAATGAATATTGCCATGGCAACCATACATAACCCCAAAATTATTGTACTGGATGAACCTTCAGAAGGTCTTGACCCACAGTCAAGAAGATTATTATGGGATTACATCAAATATCAGAAGAAAATAGGAAATACCATAATATTAACTACCCACCTGATGGATGAGGCAGACAAGTTAAGCGATAGGATAGCAATTATTGACTATGGAAAACTGCTAAAATTAGACACTCCCGAAAACTTAAAAAAATCAATAGGTGAAGGAGATATAGTTGAATTTGAAGTAGACACGATTAATGACAATATTGAAAAGCGTCTTGAATCCATTGACGAGATTAAAAGTATTGTCATTAGTGACAATAAGATAACTATACGCTTGCTGAATTCCATTAGTAAATTACAATACATTTTAAGGATATTGGAAGAAGAAAACTTGAGAATTAAAGATATTTCCATTAGACAGAACACATTGGAAGATGTTTTTATAGAATTGACCGGCAGAACTTTAAGGGAGTGATTCATATGAAAATAGCAGATATCATAATTAAGAACTTCAAACAGGTTACCCGAGACAGAAAGAATTTATTTTTCCTATTGCTGTTTCCTGCAATTTTCATGTTAGTATTTGGCCTGGCTTTTGGTTCAGAATCCATTGATAATAGTTCCATTAATGTAGCTGTTGTTAACTTAGACAATAATGATAATACAAGCTTCTCAACGGGACTTTTAGATGCTGTGGCTGATGTTGAAACCAATTCTTCAAAAAAGATGTTTGATCTGATTGATTGTTCGTCTGAAAGTGAAGCGTTGGATGAGTTACAGAAGGGTAATGTGAATTTGATAATGGTAATTGATAAGGACTTTTCAAGGGATATTTTTGAATCCATAACTGATACTGAAAGAAATGATGCTCCGAAGATAATTTTTAAAGGAGATCCTACATCAACCAAGTATGCAATAGGCATGAACATAATTAATTCTGTTTCATCCGAATATATTTCATCCATAGAAAAGGAGGTTACTGGTAGTTCTCCATTGGAAATTGATGTTAAAGAAGAGGGATTGAGTGGCACTACCCTGTTTACTGACTTTGATTATATTGCACCTGGACTGATAATATTTGCAATTCTTATGACTGTTACTACTGTTGCAACAAATATTTCCAGTGAAACTGAAAATGGGATGTTGAATCGTTTGAAACTGTCTTATATGAATAGTTATGATTATATTTTAGGAAATCTTTTCTCATGGTGTGTTATTGGAATTGTTCAGGTCATTATCATGTTAATTGTTGCTTTGATGTTGAATTTCCATTGGGTTGGTGGTTTGAATTCAATATTATTAGCCTGTCTTATCGGATTTATTGCTACAATTCCTTCTGTTGCCTTAGCCTTAATAATTGTTTCATTGTGTAACAGTTCTGATCAGGCATCCAGTTTAAGCGCTATAATAGCTGTTCCTCTGAGTTTTTTATCAGGATCATTTTTCCCCTTGCCTGAAGCATATGTGGGAGATATTCTTGGACATCCGACTCAGATATATGAATTGTTACCATGGAATCAGGCTTTAACTGCTCTTAAACAGGTGCTGATTTATGGAAATGGTCTGGAATCAATAGTAACCAACATCATATTAATACTTATAAGTGGTCTGGTATTGTTATTGATTAGTATAATTCTTTTTAACAGGAAAAATAGTTCTGAAAGTTAAAGAATCACTTTTTTTCTTCTTTTTTTATCAAATTAATTAGATTTTATTGTATTTATGATATTAAAAATAGTTTTTATTTTTGTAGGGAGATTAGTTTGAAAAAAATTAAAAAGTACGATGGTATTTACTTGGACAATGCTTCGTTGGGACAATTCATTACACAAAGTCCACAACCGGTACATGCTTCTTCTAAAATAAATGGACGATTGTCAACAATTTCAATAGCATCCAATGCACAAACTGTCAGACATACACCATCATTGGGACATACATCCACTCCATTACATTTATCAGAATAAACAGTCACAACCATTGACTAATTCACCATCATCTAAGGTTTGGAAATTGCTTCGTTTGGACAGTTCATAACACAAAGTCCACATTCAGGACAAGCATCTTCATTTACTTTTGGTCTACCGTCCACATTTTCCATTGCATTTAATGCACAAATTTCTATGCATAAACCATTAGATGGACATGCATCTACTCCATTACATTTAGTTGTATCTATAATTACTGCCATATAAATCACTCATTTTCTAATTAAAAAAAGTCACATAGTTCATTTTAATAAAAAAATGAACTAAGTGTCACCATATTAAATCACCAATATACAAGTTAATATGAATCGTTTTACTCCCTAAAACAATAGCATATCAATCATAGTATAGTTTCTAAATATATTAATGAGACTATTTAAATGAATTGATTTTTAGGAATACATAAAAATTCTATTTTTAGTAATAATTTTCTTAAAAACAAAAAATAAGGAATGTCTTGAACAATAATGTAAAAAGAGTGATATAATATTAAAAATGATTAATTTGTAAGTTATAATTCTTCTAATGAATCATAATTTACTATTTTTTCAATTGATTTTACTTCAACATCTACTCCTTTTTCTTTCATGGCAGCTATTGCATTCAGTCCACCTGCAACAACATATCCGAAATGATATTTTTCAATCTTTGCATTATACATATATTCGTTTGTCTGACCAATACCTAATACTTCAAAACCTGATTCGTTTAATGAAGCTAAAATTTCTTTAGTGGCATCACGTGACACATATGGTATGGTATGTACACTTGCCAATATTTTTCCGGAATTATTTAATGAACCATCTATATCATGCATGTTTTTCTTGATGAATATTTCATGTGGATCAACGGAAGAACCCCTGTAGGAGACTAATTCTATGAAACGTTTCTTGTCACCATAATTATCCAGTATTCCACTGTAAATAGGAATAGAATTAATACCATACCTAGTAAGAATACCATCAATAGTTAAGCTACAAACAGTTTGTATGCCAACCATGTCTTCTCCACCATCAACAATTGCATAACGGTTTCCAATACAATATTCCGGTTTTTTCTTATATAAATTATTTAATATATCCAATGCGAAATCAACCTGGGTTCTATCAACATAAGATATGTTAGATATTACTGTTCCGGAAAATGTTTCCAGATCAAAATCAACATTGGATATTAAATTATAGATTTTGTTAAGAACAAATGAAACATTCTTTTCCGGTTTTTTAGTACAGGCTTTTAAGGGACTGTTTATATTATGATTGGCCGATTTCATATGACTGTACTCTGCAAAACTATCTGCTAATTTAATATTCAGATCGTAGCCACTTTCCTGGGCAGCACATAATGGAGCGACACCACCGATAATTACTATGCCCAACATATCCTCAGGTACTGGAATTCCCAATACAGACTTTCCGGAATCTCCCACGTGGATAACACCACCAACACCAATTTTAGACAATTCTTTAATGATTTTAAGAGCATCTTCCTTTTTAGAAGCGGGGATGATTCTGAAGTTTGCAGGTATAACACCTGTTCCGTCATTTGCAACATCCAGCACGGAAGTGTTGTCATGACTAGTGAATGCCTCTAATGGTGTAATGGATGTTTTTTCATAGGCAATTTGTTCAATGAAATTGATTGGAATATAATCTTCAACTTTCAATAACCCACCATATAATGGTTTTGATACTATACCATGTTTTTGAAAAATACCGTCAAATGTTGTTCCACAAACTGTTTCAATGTATGTTCGATCATTTCGTTCATAGAAATTGTATTTTTGGCTTACTGATAATCCTTCTTTGAAGAATTCATTGATAATGTCTTCTGAACCAACTTCATTGATGGAAGATAAATTTACTATAACAGAACCGTTACCTGTATTGTAATCCAATGAAACGTTATACATTTTTTCTTGGAATCGGGAATAAGTGAAATCGACCTGGTCATAAATTAAACCTTTTTTCAGCTCATCCAATCCCTTATCTGTAATCCTTCTTCCCCTATATCCTATTTTTTCTGTAAATCCTTTTTCATCCAAAATGTGCATATGGTATCTGACTGCTCTTTCACCTAAATAATATCCTCTTTTGTTTAGTTCTTCAGAGATTACTTTGGCACCTAATGTTTCGTTCTTATTGTAGAGAATTCTTAGTATTTCCATCATTTTTAAATCTGTTTCTTGTTGAACAGTAATAGTATCTAATCTCCAATAGTTTAGACTTATTATTTTT
>CAZUHM010000121.1:0-6079 GCA_964620575.1 uncultured Methanobacteriaceae archaeon
ATGTAGAAGATCCAATTCAAGAAAACGACTTCGAAGCATTTGCTGAATTAACTGCTAAATCAGGTAAAGATTGTTTAATTTGTGGAGATGACCTATTTGTAACTAATCCTGAAATATTAGCAAAAGGTATTGAAGCAAACGCTGCAAATTCCTTAATTATTAAACCAAACCAAATAGGAACATTAACAGATACTTACAACTCTATACAATTAGCAAAAGCAAATAAATACGTTCCAGTAGTATCTCACAGATCTGGTGAAACTACTGATGAAACAATTGCACACATTGCAGTAGCATTTAATGCACCAATCATTAAAACTGGAGCAGCTGGTGGAGAAAGAATAGCAAAACTTAACGAATTAGTCAGAATAGAAGAAGAATTACCAAACCCTAAAATGGCTGATTTATAAGTGGAGTTTAATATGGATATTAATATCGACTATGAAAAGTGTAACTTCCTAAACTGTCTTGAATGCCTTGACTTATGTCCTAAACAAGTATTTGACATAAAGGATAACAGGTTGGTTATAAGTAACATTGATTCATGTTGTCTATGTCTGGCATGTCAGGAAGTATGTAGTTATGATGCTCTAAGTCTAAGTTATTAATAGAATACGTAAAAATTAAATTTAAAACATTATATAAGAGGTACAAAAAACCAAAGATATGGAAAAATACATCTATAGAGTAAGAGCAGATGGTCTTCACGTATTAGATGTAAAAAGCAGTAACGATAAAATCATAATCGCTGCTAAATTATTATCAAAATATGACCCTGATGATGTTCTTGTAGTTTCTACAAGACAATACGGTCAAGCACCTGTTAAAAAATTCGGAGAGGTTACAGGTTGTAAAACAATTCCTGGAAGATTCATTCCTGGTACTCTTACAAACCCTAGATATTCCAAATTTATTGAACCAAAATTATTAGTTGTAACTGACCCTAGAAGCGATTCACAGGCAGTTATTGAAGCAAGACAAAATGGAATTCCTGTAGTAGCATTATGTGATACAGAAAATCTTTTATCCAATGTTGACGTAGCTATACCTGTAAACAACAAAGGTAGAAAAGCTATTGCTTTAGTATATTGGTTACTTGCTAGACAGGTTCTCAGAAACAGAGGAATCTTATCTAGTGATGAAGAATTCGATTTAGAACCTACTGACTTCGAATTAAAAATATAATTTTTAAAACAAGGAAAATAGAAGAAACATTATCTTCTATTATTTTACTTTTTTTGCTCTTTTTTAACAATCTATCTATTGCATTGTATTGTGGTGCTTTTTTCTAAACTTTTAAGTGTTAGTGTCTTTTTTTGGGTATTTTATCTAGTTTATCAGTATTATCTAGTCATTTATTTTACGATAATACTTGACATGTATCCTACAACTGAATCATAATCTCCACTAGTTTCACCACTGGTTGTATGATTTAATACAATTGAGGTGTTAGCATTCTGTAACTTTGAGTAAGTAACTGCTGTTATAACAGGGCCATATCCACACATTGTAATATCATAATCAATAATCTCCTTTACAAGTTGCTTCATGTCCATGTCTTCAACACTTTTTATTACTTTTTCATCTAAGAATCTTGTGGTATCCTCATCATCATAATGATTTAGGTCAGTGCTGGCAATAATTACACATTTTCTGTTTAGTTTACGAATGACTTTATCAAGACTTTCAGCTAAAATTTCACATAACTGTGGAATCTGCTGTGAGATGACTATAGGGACGATTTTAAAATCATGGTCTTCACAGATGTACTGAATAAATGGTAGTTCAACTTCAATGCTGTGTTCTCGTACATGAGCATTATTGTCAATGTAAACATTTGAATCAGTATTGATCAGTTCTTGAATAAATTCTCTGTCAACATCTACCAAACCAAGGGGAGTTTCCCATTTATCATAGTCGCATACGTCAATTTTAGTGCCATGGCCGGTGTGGTTTGGTCCAATTATTATGAAAGTATCTGGTAATTCTCCCTTTGCAATTTCATTAAAGGTATAACAGGCAGTTTTACCGGAATAAATGTAACCGGCATGAGGAACAACACCTGCAACAATCTCATTATTGTCATCATTTATATCTATTTTTGAGAACATACTTTCAATGTCCTCTCTTAAAAATGTAGGATTTGATTCATAAAACATTCCACTAACACTAGGTATTCTAATCATAGTATCACTTCATTAATAAATATTTATATAATTCAACTAATATCTAAATGTAGGTGTTAATAATGAAAAAGGAAGTTAAGAAGAACAAATACATCAATCCCGAACCATGTTTAATCATATCCTGTAGGGACAATGATGGTAGGGATAATGCATTGAGCATAGGCTTTGCAGCAAATGTAAGCTTTAATCCACAAATAATAATGATAGCAGTAATGGAGGAGCGATATTCTCATCATATTATCAAGGAAAGGGGAGAATTTGTAGTTAACATTCCTACAAAACAGCAATCATCACTAGTTGAATATATGGGAAGATTTTCTGGAAGGAATATGGATAAGCTGAAAGATGTAAAAACATGTGATGCGGAAATTGTTGATGCACCGTTGATAGTTGAATGTCCTGTTAACTATGAATGCAGGGTCATTGAAACAATTAAACCTGGTACACATGAGGTTTTCTTTGGAAAGGTTGTTAAGGCTCATTGTGATGAAGAGTATTTGACTGATGATGATTTAATTAACTGGGAAAAGTTTGTGCCATTGGATAGTATGGACGAATTTGTTGATTCATAAAGGTTATTTTTTTTTATATTGGACAAGTTAGATAATTATAATTGTCTGAAATGTTTTTTTCAATTCTAAAATATCTTATTTAATCCAGTAAAGGTTGATGGGATAGCTTTTTCACATTCAATTTCTATTTTTTATATTTTTGAAAGAAATTTTCTTCAATTTTATTTGAAAATCCGTAAACTTTATTATATAGCATTTAAATATATATTATTAACAGATTCTCATAAGATAATTGATTGAAGTAATCGTATATTTTTGATACTTTTACAAATGGTATAAAAGGATTTTTTTATACTTGAGAATCATATTAAGGGGTACTTATCCTATTGGATGAGTAATGTATTTGAATTAGATTAAACAAGTTAGATATGGGCCTTTGGTAGTATATCACTTTTTTGATAATATTACACCTGTACTATCTAAACTTAATTTATAAAAGGAAACTAATAATGTAAGGATTCAATATATTATTTTTATTATTCTTTTTAATTATTTTTTTAAACTAATTTTTTATACTAACTTCCTATTTGACTATTGGAGAATATTTATTTATGAAAATAGAAGCTTTTGCACCTGGAAAAGTAATATTGTTTGGAGAACATTCTGTTGTACATAAAAGACCGGCAATTGCTGTTGCAATTAACAGGGGAGTTGACGTGTTATTAACATCACGTGAAGACAACATTGTACAGGTAGATGTTCCATTAATAAACTATTCACAAACGAATGAATTAACTGATAATAAGCTTAATTTTGAGTTAGATAGCCAAAAAAAGATGATTACTGATTATATTTATGAAGTCATAAACTTATTTGAATTTGAACATGGTTTTAATCTTAATGTAGATATTCGAATGTACCTGGGAGCAGGTCTCGGTTCTTCTGCAGCAGTTACAGTAAGTTGTATGAAAGCATTGTCCATATTGGCAGGTGTAGATATGGATAAAAAGACTATTGCAAAGGAAGCACGAAATATTGAGATAAAGATTCAGGGAGCTGCCAGTCCTATTGACACTTCCATGAGTACATATGGTGGTATAATCTACATTGATGAAAACTTTGAACTTGAAAGAATTAATTTTGACATGGATTTGCCATTAATTGTTTCTGACTGTCAAATAAGTGGAAACACGGGAAAATTAGTAGAATCTGTTAGACAAAAATATGTGAAATATCCTGAAATTGTAGGAAATATTTTTAATGCTATGCAGGAAATTGCAAAGAATGCAAAGAATGCTCTTGAATGTGGTAACTCTGAAATTATTGGAGATTTAATGAATCTGAACCAGGGATTACTTGATTCAATAGGTGTTAATACTGTTGAATTGTCAGACATGGTTTACCTGTCACGTGAATATGGGGCAAAAGGTTCCAAATTAACAGGTAGTGGTGGTGGAGGATGCATAATTGCATACTGTCCGGAGAATATTGATGCTATCTATGAGGAACTATCAAAGAAATACCCTACATTTAAATGTGAACAGTCTGATGAGGGAGTAAGTGCTAAAATCATTGAAAATTAATAATAGGACATAATTACTATGATGATATTAAAATTAGGTGGAAGTGCATTAACAGTAAAGGATGCAGACAAGCCAACTATAGATGAAATTAATTTGGATAGAATTGCAGAAGAAGTATCATACTACAATGAAGATCTGATAATTGTTCATGGTGCAGGATCCTATGGTCATATACATGCAAAAAAATATGCTATAGGAAGTAAAATAGAAAGTGATGAAGATAAGAGATTCAAAGTAGAAGGATTAAGTCTTACACAGGCATCAGTACAATTATTAAATTACATGGTTGTTAACAAACTTCAAGAAAAGGGTATTCCGGCAATAGGAATAAAACTTTCATCATTTATTATGACAGAAAATCAGAGAATAACAGTTTGTGATACTGATATAATAAAACGTTATCTTGATGAAGGATTTGTACCAGTCTTGTATGGGGATGCAGTTCTTGACTTGAATGATGATATAAAATTTGCAATAATATCAGGAGACCAGTTGATAACATACTTTGCCAAACAGTTAAAGGCAAATAAGGTAATAGTATCATCTGATGTTGACGGAATTTACACAGAAAATCCGAAAACCAATCCTGATGCTGAATTGATAGATATAGTTACAAAAGATACAAAACTTTCACTTACTGAGAATGATAATCAAGCTGATGTAACCGGTGGAATGGCGGGAAAGATTAATGAATTACTGGATTTGGCTGAATATGGAACAGAATCATTAATCATAAATGCTGAAAAGGAAGGAAACATTAAATTAGCAGTATCATGCAAGAAAGTGAAAGGAACTTTAATTAAATAACATTTATTATTTCATGATTATAACAACAATAAAACAAGATTATAAGGGAGGTCGACCGTTGTGATATCGGACAGAAAACTAGCACACCTGGAAATCTGTAAAAATAATGATGTCGAACATCATAGAACTACAGGATTTGAAGACATAGAACTTGTTCATAGAACATTACCCGAAGTAAACTTCGATGAAATAGATACTTCAATTGAATTTCTCGGAAAGACACTGGAATCACCATTAATAATATCTGCGATAACTGGTGGACATGAAGCAAGTACACAGATAAATGCCAATCTTGCAATTGCAACAGAAAACACCAGAATTGCAATGGGTGTAGGTAGTCAGAGAGCTGGAATAGCTCATGAGGAACTGGCAGAAACATTTACTGTTGTCAGAGACTATGCCAGAAGATCAATGATAATAGGTAATATAGGAGCACCACAAGTGGAATATGCACCAAAAGCTATTGAAATGTTAGATTGTGATGCATTAGCAATACATTTAAATCCATTACAGGAAATTATTCAACCTGAAGGGGATATAAATGCAAAAAGCTATGTTGAATCTATCAAAGAAATATGTTCTGGAACCAAAACGCCAATCATCGCAAAAGAGACAGGAGCAGGAATCGATTCAAGAGATGCAAAAATCCTTGAACAGATAGGTGTAGATGCAATAGATGTTCAGGGTGTAGGAGGAACAAGTTGGGCTGCCGTAGAAACATACAGGGCAGAAGACTCTACACTCGGTAATTTGTTTTGGGATTGGGGAATACCAACAGCAGTAAGTACTATTGAAGTCCTGGAAAATACTTCATTACCTGTAGTATCATCTGGTGGTATACGTAATGGACTTGAAGCTGCAAAAGCTATAAGTTTAGGTGCAGAATGTGTTGGAATGGCATTACCATTTTTAAAATATGCTTATGAAAGTCCTGAAATTATTGAAGAAAGAATTAACCAGTTTACAAGAGAACTTAAAACGGCAATGTTTT
>CAZUHM010000122.1:0-5894 GCA_964620575.1 uncultured Methanobacteriaceae archaeon
TTGAATATTTACATAAAAAAGGAATAACACCAATAATACCAGATAGAAAACAAACCCGAAAAGAACAAGACAAAATAAGCACTAACCCTTACCATAAAGACCATTTCCAATACAATTACAAAGAAGACACATACACCTGCCCAGAAAAACAAACATTACATTTCAAATACCAATACGAACGACCAGCCAAAAAAGAAGGCAAACCAAACCGAATAGAACGCAAATACATGAACTACGAAGCATGTAAAAACTGCCCAGCACTACAAAAATGTACCAAAAGCAGCCACAGAATAATATCCGAATTCGCAAACGAAAATACACTAAAATTAAAAGAATACATGGACACAAAAGAAGCAAAAAATGAATACAAAAAACGAGGAAGCACAGTAGAAGCACCATTCGGAATATTAAAAATATTCTACAACTACAACAACATAAGAACACATGGAATACAACAAACAGAAAACATAATGAACTTATGTGCACTATCACACAACATAAAAAGATTATACAATATAAAACACAACATACTCAACGAAATAACAGAAATAGACAATTTCCTAGAAAAACTATCAACACTATTCGAAACAGAACTCACAGCAACAATAAAATAAAAAAAGTATTAACAAATCATAAAATAATATAATTATGTCAAGTACTCTCACTAATAGTATAAACCATAGAAATCACTGATTCTAAATATAATCAATTTAATATATAATCTTTTTTTCTATTAAATAGTGAGTGTGCGACAAACACCATTAAAGATTAATTTTTGATTAAAACTACTTTTTTTCAATATAAATAATTTATTATTAAACCTCATCTATCTGGTTGTCAACACCTGTTTCAGTACTATTGCTGCTTTTAAAAGTGACCACAAACATTTGATTGAAAAAACTGTTCTTGAAACCATTTATTATAATGTTTAAATTATTATTTGAAAATAAATTTTCAACAAGATTTTGAACAATGATATTATTCGGCGTTGTATTTGAAGTGGTAATTTAATATATTTAGCTCAAATCTTTTTTTACCTATTCCTTTTATATTAATCAAAAAATTGTATTATTATCATTAATTTTTCAAACTTAGACATAAGGATACGAAAAAACAATCATAATGCTTTTTGGAAGTAAATTTTTCCATTATACATTACTTTCTTATTTAATGAGAAACAGATATAAGAATTATGTCAGGTTTCATTTTGTTATTTGACTATTGCATTTTTCTTTAGTTAATCTACTATCCAATATTGTTTTATGGGATATTGAAGCTTGATAAGAATTATAAAAATAAATGTGGTTATAAAATGAAGATTTTATTAAGGTATTTTATTAAAGCTCATTGGAAGAAAATTGTTCCACTACTGTTTTTCCAAGTTATTGCATCATTTTCCCAGTTTTATGGAATTTATATTGTGGGAAAATTAATGAATTTTGCCTTAAAAGGAACTGATCTCGAATTTCTGGGATATTATGAAATAATATTGATAGTGGCAACTATAGTAACTATCCTTGCCATGTTGGCAGTTTATGCCTTTGCTGTGGATATAGCTTCATCTGCCGCATATAATATTCGAAAAAGAATGTTTCACATATACTCTAATGCACCTATTGGGGAAATCAATAAGTTTAGAAGTACTAGTTTGATTAGTCATGCAACCAGAGAAGTTTATAATGTGAGAAAATTCATATTTGATGTTCTTGGTTATGTATCAATTGTTCCTCTCGTGTTTTTAGGACTGTACCTGGATATTAATTATATGAGTTCTTTCCTAGGAAATGTGTATCTGATTTTAATAGCATTGATTGTAGTCTTTGTTTATATAATATTAAAGTATGCATGCAAGAAATATTTTTCACTTAAAGTAACATTTGCTGCTATAAATTACTTATTTAAGCAAGGAACATTATTAATCGACAATGTAAGAGTTAATAACAAACAGCAATATGAAAAAAAAGCATTTAAGAAAGCTATAAAAGCATCACATAATGCCAGTTTAAATTATAATAAAAAGACAAGTTATTTCTATCCGGTATTTTTAATATTATTTAATTTGTTCATAGTGATGATGGTACTTTTCACCAGCCAAGAATTAATAACTGTTAAAATGGATGTATTCGAATTAGTAATCTTTTTCCAATTCATACTGTTTATTTTAACTACGATAAACATATTGCCGACAATATTTAGCTCATTAGCAGTAGCAAATGGTACAATGACAAGAATTGAAGAGGTACTGGTTCTTGAAGATACACTTGAAAAAGAGGATTATGAATTTAAAAACAATAATAATCCGAACATAATTGAATTTAATGATGTAAGCTTCAAATATGAAACAGAGGATATCCTCCAGAACATGACATTTAACATTGAACAAAAGTCTACAATAGCTATTGTAGGTAAAATTGCAAGTGGAAAATCAACACTTTTATCACTTCTGAATGGATCATATCCTTGTACTCAGGGCGAAATAAAAATAGATGGTAATGAAATTAATCAAATCAACAAAAAAGACTTAAAAAATAAGTTAGCAATAGCTACACAAAAAACTTTCCTATTTAACGATACTGTAAAATCAAACCTTACCTTTAAAGACAATTCAATAAATCTGGATGAAATCAAATTATCAGCAGAATTATCCGGTTTAGATGAATGTGTTGATGATATTAATGACTTTTTAAACTATCTACAGGTATAAAAAATAGGTTGAATATTATGCGTTGTCTTCTTAAAAAAGCCGACATATACATATTTGATAATGTTTTCACTACCTATGATGAGAATTCCCAGTATACTGTATTTGAAAGGATTAAAGAACATTTAAAAAACAAGACAATAATTCTTGTAACGGATAACGTTGAAATATTGAAAAATACGGATAAAATCATCCTAGTGGACGATGGAAAAATTAGTACAATAGGCACTCATTCAGAATTAATAGAAAATTCAGAATACTATAAAAACTTAGTTAATACAGATAGAGGTATGGTATTATGAAGAGACTTGCTGATTATAAGGATTTTATAAATTTTTTAATGGAACTCTTGAAGCCGTTCAGAGTACAATATGCAATAATCGTCGCATTATTACTAGCTTACTCTATATGTGCCATTAATCTACCTAAAATTTTAGGACAAATAATTAACATGTTTGGAGAATATGCTCCTGGAAGTACAATATTTTTCTCGGCAAAATTCACCAATCTCATACTTGATATAACAATACTTATCCTGATAACATATATTCTGAAAATAGTCATTACATACATAACCTTTCCGGTAAGTGATAAAATCACATTAAGATTACGTGAAAGAATTGAAAATAAACTTCATAAACTCAATTACAAGTACTTAAATGACACGCCTTCAGGAGAAGTTATGACAAGAATAAATAATGATGCCATGATCATACGGGGCTTCATGGGCGCTAAATTATCAACAATAATTACCAATACCCTATTATTTATCCTATCAATAGTGATGATGTTACTAATTGACTGGGAATTAACCAAATGGTACATGTTAATAATGATAGTGACCCTGATAATTATTGCCCTAATAAACAAGTATAGTGTAGATTACGTGAAAGAATCACGAGAATACATGAGCAGAATGATATCCCATATCGCGGACACTCTACTGAACAAAACTGCCGTAAACACGAGTGATAACAATAATTATTGTGAAGATGAATTTGACCATATAAACAAACTGGATAAAAAAGCTTTCATTGATGCAACCAGAAAAACAGTAATTATAGAACCAATAACCCTGTTCATGTCCAATTTAGTCTATATTCTAATATATGTAATTGCAATAGTCATGTTATTTGATAAAACAATAGAACTTGAAACCGTGCTAGATTTAGTATTATATGGGCAGATACTTCTCAATCAACTTAAATACTTTGGAAAAGCACTCCGGGACGTACAGACAGTATATGCCAGCTTCTTAAAAATCTATGACTTACTAAACATACCAGAACAGGAAGGAACATTTGAAAAAGTGGAAGACATAAGCCGTGGAGAAATAGAGTTTAAAAATGTTTCATTCAGTTATGATGATAAAAAAGTATTTGACAACTTAAACTTTAAAATAAGTGACCAAAACAAGATTTTAGTAAAAGGTAAAGTAGCAAGTGGAAAATCAACAATCATAGATTTGTTAACGAAGTTTTATGAAATTGATTCCGGCGAAATACTTGTGGATGGCAAGAATATTGAAAAAATTCCGCAAAAAAAGATCATGGACATCTGCACAATCCTCTCAGAGCACAATCAGTTATACAAGGCAAGTGTCGAAGAAAACATAGCCTATTCAACAAACAATATTAGTCATGAAGACATAGTTAAAGCAGCAAAAGAAATTGGAAGTCATGAATTCATAATGAAACTGCCAAAACAGTATGATACAGTAATATCTGATGAAAAAAACAACCTCAGCCAGGGAGAACGCGAATTAATTCTGCTGACAAGAGCTTATATAAAAGAATCCAAGGTATTGATAATAGAAGATGTCATATCAAACGTGGATAAAATAACAAAACAAAAAGTCTACCAAAGCTTAAGAAAACTTATGGAAAATAAGACAACCATAATACTAACAGATGAAATTCAATGCAAATATGATAACATAATCCAATTATAGAACCAGAACAATAAACCAAAACTTTTATTACAGGAAAAATAAGTGATACCATTCCAAATCCTGTAATAAAAGTTTAATTACTGATATAAGACTATACCAAATGGAGCTCACTCGGAATCAAAGTTGATGATGAAAATATGTTGATTGACATCTAAATAATAAATCCAAAGTTTGGTACAATAAAATATTGTCAAAAGATAATTGATAAGTCTTTAAGATTATTGTAAAATATTAATATAATACATAGAACACATATTAATATATTTACAATAATGCAAATGTTTTAATAGGTATATAAATAATATTATCCCTTTTTCAATATTTTTTTCTAGTTTCTGAGATTATAATACCATATTCTGCTTATAATGTTTTATTGCGTTTCTTATCTGTCTGGTATCCTTCTTATTTTTTCCAAAGAAAAATTGAACCAGAAAAAACATGTATTAATATTAGAA
Organism: uncultured Methanobacteriaceae archaeon; assembly: GCA_964620575.1. Classification (GTDB taxonomy): domain Archaea; phylum Methanobacteriota; class Methanobacteria; order Methanobacteriales; family Methanobacteriaceae; genus Methanosphaera. The sequence goes on from CAZUHM010000122.1 coordinate 5,108, forward strand.
TATATATAAATTAGAATATATCTTTTCGAAGATAATTTTATTGGGTGAAGAAAATGTCAAAAATGTTTAAAGTAATAAACCGCATTAAAACACAAACCATATAAGAAACAACCAGTGACAAAAATAAAGCAGAAGAACGATTGGATGAACGTTCTGTTGATGAAGATGAAACATACAACATCCCCCAAAAGAATATATAAAAGCAAAGTTAAAAGTAAACAACTCTTCGGATGCCGGATGATACTATTCAATGAAGCGATGACAGTGATTATCATACCAAACATATTAAATAACAACTATCCAACATATCTTCACAATTGACCATTTTGTGTTTTATGTTTTAAATCGACAGCATTAGTAACTATATCTATTTTACCCATACCGGATAAATCATGTAAATTAGATTTTTTTCTAAAATATACTGTAACACTATTGTTCTTTTTATTTACAACCCAATCAACAATATCCGTATCCTTAACATCTAATTCTTTTCTTATTTCAAAAGGGATAACTGTTTGAAAACCTTTATATATATATTCATTGAAATAACCATGTTTATCACCTAATATTATATATTACTAGAATAAATGAACTTAAATGATGGAAAATAATAATTAGAATAATAAATATTACTAATCAAAATTTATCTTTGTTAGAATAATTTATAATTATCTTTACGAGAGATTATGTTAATTATTTTAATATATTCTTTTTCTTCAGAAATGTAAAATATTATTCATCTTTTTTACGGCGAGGATACTGTGTCCTCTTTAGGGCACAGAGGAAT
>CAZUHM010000123.1:0-5854 GCA_964620575.1 uncultured Methanobacteriaceae archaeon
TTATTATCTATATTTTTATTTCATTAGTAAAATAAGTATCATAATCAATCATACATTTATTAATTTAAAAAGAGAGAATATAATATAATATTTTATTAAAAAAAAGTTTTAGAAGGAAATTTTATGGTATCTAAAAAGAAAATAATTCTTGGGATAATTCTTATTTTGATTGTTGCTGTTGTTGCAACAGGAGTCATATTATTTAATAATTATCAACAAGGAAAATCAAGTTTTGCAGGTTCGCATAATATTTTAATATTGTGTGTTGATCCTACTGAACCTCGTGAAGGTGTGGGTGCTGTTGATATGGCATTTGTAATTGAATTAAATGATGGACATTTAGGTGAGGTTACACCAGTATATCCGGGAGGTTTAACAGATCCTTCTTTAGATCCTCCTGCAGACTTACGTAGTGAAGGGGTATCGCAATGGTATCTTCATGACTCTTTATGGACTGCTGATTTAGAAGCAGGTACACAAAGAGCTCAACAGATTGTTAAATATAATACTAACTTAAGTTCAGATATTGTTGTGGTTGTTACACCTGATGCAATTGATGCTATGATTGCCACTGTTGGTCCTGTTTATTCTAATGGTCAGGAAGTAACCAATGACACTCTTAGTTTCTTACGTAACGACCAGGACGAGAATGGTGCTACCCGTGGAGATGCTATTGAAGGATTAGCAGATGGTATTATCAATGCTACCAGAAGTACTGGTAAAAAGGTAGATCTTATAAGTACTATTACTGACCAATATGGTAAAGGAAATATTCAGGTAGTTCCTAAGGATGTTTTCCAAAAATTAGTTGCTTATGCTGGTTTCAGTAATATATTCTCATGAACCCTTTGGATTCATGAACAAATTTTCTTTTTTATTATTTTAATTTAAAAAAAAGTATAGGGTGATTTGGGAGTTTATAATTCAAATGCTCGTTCTTTTACTTCCTGTATTATCTCCTGTTCATTTATTGTTTTAAGTTCTTTGTTTTCTAGTAATATTTTTCCGTTACATATTACTGTTTCAACATCTGTTCCTAATGAGGAGTATATGATGTTGCTTAATGGATTTCTTACGGGTGTCATGTGTGGCACTAATGTATCCACCATTATTATATCTGCAAGTTTTCCTTCTTCTATACTTCCCGCATTTATTCCCAATGCTTTTGCGCCGTTTTTTGTTGCCATATTAAAAGTGTCTTTTGTTGGTAAAACTTGTGGATCCAACAGGTTAACTTTCTGTAGGAATGCTGTTAATTTCATTTCACTGAACATGTCCAGGTTGTTGTTTGAAGATACGCCATCTGTTCCTATACCAACGTTTATTCCTTTTTGCAAGTATTCTGTTATCGGAGCTATTCCTGATGCCAGTTTCATGTTACTTGACGGATTATGTGCTATTGACACTTCTTTTTCTTTAAGTATATCCATTTCTTCCTGTGTTGTCCATACACCATGTGCTGCTATTGTGTTTGAGTCCAGAACTCCTATGTTATCAAGGTATTTGAATGGTGTTTCTCTTTTATCCTTGGATATGTCTTCTACTTCCTGTTTTGTTTCGGATACGTGAATATGTAGTTTTAGGTCATGTTTTTTTGCAAGTTCTTTTGATTTGATAAGTAGTTCTTCTGAGCATGTGTATGGTGCATGTGGTGCTACTGCCACTGTTATTCTGTTATCACAAGTGTTATGACAGTTTTTTATCAGTTTTTCTGATACTTTTAGTTCTGATTTCATTTTCTCTTCATCAAATAAGTCTATCATACCATATCCAAGTACTGCTCTTATTCCTGATTCTTCCACTGCCTTTGCTGTTTCTTCCATATAGAAGTACATGTCGTTGAATGTTGTTGTTCCTGTTTTAATCATTTCAGCCATTGCCAGTTTTGAACCTGAGTATACCAGTTCTTCGTTTAGATTTGCTTCTTTTGGCCATATGTAATCATTTAACCATGTTTGTAGACTTTGATCATCACCTACTCCTCTTAGTAATGTCATTGCTACGTGTGAGTGTGTGTTAACTAATCCAGGCATTGTAATTTTATCTGTTCCATCTATTACCTTTTCTGCATCATTATCATTTAATGTTGTGCTTATTTCTTGGATTGTATCGTCCACTATCAGAATGGATGACTTTTTAATTTCATCAGAGATGACTGTTGTGTCTTTTATTAATATTGTGTTTGTTTCTGTCATATTATCCCTTTGGAATGTTATCATATTTTATCTATGTATTATTTATCTAATAAATTTGATTGCTTTTTAACAAAATATATTTTAAAATCATTTTTTAAAGATATGTATATGTGGATTGATTTTATTAGGGATAATTTTTTCTATTTACATCCAGGTTATACAACGTTTAATACTGTTATATTTGGATTGATTCTGGGACTTATTATTTTAGCTATTATCATGATTTTTAAGAAGCTTGGAAAAGATCCTCTTGATTTGATGTATCCTCTTATTCCAATAATAATATTTGGTTCTACCAGTAGAGCTTTGGTGGATAATCAGATGTATCCCCGTATTTATTTGCTTGCCACTCCTGGAATTTATATATCAATCGGCCTTATGACGATATGCCTATTGGTAATCAGCGTTATAATTGAAAAGCACTGGAATTTAACTTATTATAAGATCATTTTAGTTTGTGGAACGTTAATCAGTATTCCGAATATTGTTTTAATTATTCTTCACGGCATTAACTATTGGATTATGCTGTTTGAAATATCTTTATGGATTGCCATCAGCGGAATTTTCCTTTTATTAAAGGATAAATTTAACCTGTTAAATCATAGGGGTAATTTAGCTGTTCTTTCTGCACATATTTTGGATGCAACTTCAACCTTTGTTGCAATGGATTTCTTCGGATATTATGAACAGCACGTTTTACCTACATTTATGATTAATTTGACCGGCACGGCAATTGTTATGTATCCATTGAAAATTGTTATAATCCTAATTATTTTATATGTGATTGACTTAGAAATTGACGATTGTACAACCAACCATATGCTTAAGTTAGCAGTATTTATTTTAGGATTAGCTCCAGGTATTCGTAATTTTACAACTTTAATACTTTCAATGATTTAATTATGCAAATAAAAGTTGGAAGCCTTGCTTTTTTAAATTTATAAAAAAAATATTAAATAATATTATATAAAATAATGAAAATAATAGTATTATAAAATAAATGGAGTGAAAATAAAATGACTTTTAACCCACCATCAGATGTTATGATTTATGACACCACTCTAAGAGACGGTGAACAAACACCTGGTGTTACGATAACAACTGATGAAAAACTTGTAGTCGCAGAAAAATTAGACAAACTTGGAGTGGATGTTATCGAATTGGGTTTTCCAGCAGCATCACCAGGAGAACAGCAAACTTTCAAAGAAGCGGCAAAAAGAAACTTCAATGCAGAAATTAGTGGACTTGCCAGAGCTTTACCAGTAGACATTGATAAAGCTATAGATGCTAACGCAACATACATACATACATTCATTGGAACTTCACCCCTCCATAGAGATTATAAGCTAAAAATGAGTAAAGAACAAATTTTAGATAAATCTGTAAGTGCAGTAGAATATATTAAAGATCATGGACTTACCGCTGAATTTTCTTGTGAAGACGCCACAAGAACGGAACTTGATTACCTAAAAGAAGTATTCGGTGCTGTTCAAGAAGCAGGAGTAGATAAAATTAATGTTCCCGACACTGTAGGTGTAACAATTCCAAGAAAAATGAATGAACTAATCACAAATCTAAGAGAAGTTATTACAGTACCAATAAGCGTTCACTGTCACAATGATTTTGGACTTGCAGTAGCAAACTCTCTTGCAGCCATAGAAGCTGGTGCTAAACAAGCACAATGTACAATAAACGGATTAGGTGAAAGAGCAGGTAATGCTTCACTTGAAGAAATTGTTATGACCTTACACAAAGCTTATAATATCAAAACAAACATTAAATCAGAATTATTAGTTAATACTTCTGAAACTGTTGCAAGAATTTCTGGAGTTAAAATGCCACCTAACAAGGCAATTGTTGGTGAAAATGCATTTGCACATGAAGCAGGTATTCATGTACAGGGAGTACTTGAAAACAGTAACACTTATGAAGCATTCTACCCAGAAGAAGTCGGACATAAAAGAAGAATTGTATTAGGTAAATTAACTGGAGCTAATGCAATAAAATCAAAATTAGACGAATATAACATTAATCTAGATGACGATAAATTTAACGAATTATTTACAAAAGTTAAAGAATTAGGAGATTCTGGTAAAACAATAACAGATATTGATTTCAGATCAATTGCTGAAGCTATTCAAGGAAAACCTACAACTGAAAGAATAAAACTTTTAGGTATTAGTGTCATGACTGGAGACAGCACATTACCTACTGCAACAGTTAAATTAGAAATAGATGGAACTGTTAAATATCGTGCAGAAACAGGAGTGGGTCCGGTAGATGCTGCACTTAATGCAATCCAATCTTTAGTTAATGAAATTGTCCGTATAGACTTAGAAGAATACCACATAGAAGCCATAACTGGTGGAACAAACGCATTAGGAGAAGTGTTTGTTATAACAGTAGATGAAGAAGGAAATAAAGCAACTGGACGAGCAACAAATGAGGATATTGATCTTGTGCTTGTGGCTGATAAATGAAAATACTGTCTTCTCTCCGCTGTTCATATACCACAGCTCTTTATAAGTCTTCTTATTCTCAGATTTGCCCGTCGCATCCAGCATCATCCGTTCGTGGTTGCCCATAATCAGAACACAGCGCTCTCCCATTTCCTCCTTGAGCTCATGAAAGAACGTGAACAATTCATATATTTGGGGGCCGCGGTCTATCGTATCTCCAAGGTTGATCAGCCTGTCGCGGGACTTGTCAAATTCCAGTTTGTCCAATAGCTTCATGCATTCGTCTAAGCATCCATGGATGTCTGTAATGACCACCACTCGTTCACTATTCACAAAAATACCTCTCACAAAAAGAATCTGTAAAAAGAATTCAAGGCCTGCAAAGCGAGCCGCTATTCCAAAAATTCGATCGTAAGTCCGCGGTTCTCTTCACAGGCAGCCTTGCACATATGCTGCATCGCTGACAGATATCTCTTCATACTGTCTCCGATCTCCGAACATCCGATAAAGCAGATCAGGCATCCGCCTCCGAAATCCGGTTCTGTCAGGATGTCATATAGCGCATCCAGATTTCTTCCATACCACTCGGGAACCGGAATTCCCTGTTCTACGCGGTCGTGAAGCTCTGTTCGGTCTGCCACTCCCGCCAGATCAATTATATAACTGTTGTTCATGGTCTGCGCTCCTTATCCTCAGTAAAGCTGCTCAAAAGTTTTGTAATGGTCACCTGTATAGTAAATTCTTCCGTCATCCGAATAAATGATGCGTTTTGATCCCCTGCTCTTTTTTCCGAGTGTATCAATATCGCATTCCTTGTAGTTGCCGTCCGGAAGCAGTCCTTCATAATTGCCGAAATAATTTCCGCCGATACACATGCCCGGGGCGTACGGTTCCAGTGAACCTCCCGACCATCCGAGTTTCTGCGCTTCTTTCTTAGTCATAAAATTGTGCGGAAGTTTTCCATAAGTATGGATGTACAGCGCGACATCCTCTTTTGTTGTATAACTGCCGTCCTCGTCGATGAGCGGCGCCTGCTCCTGTCCTGCGCTGTCCTCATACCCTGATGTCCCCTGTTCCGGACCGGTATCCTCTTCCTCATACGCCGTTTCTTCATCTTCGGCGTATGCGTAATCCTGCATGTCCTCATCTTCATAGAGGATCAGTTCTTCCTCTCCGGTATCCTGCTCCGTCTCCTGCGTC
>CAZUHM010000124.1:0-5754 GCA_964620575.1 uncultured Methanobacteriaceae archaeon
ATTTTACTGAAATAACAACACCTAAATTAGTAGCTTCAGCAACAGAAGGTGGAACAGAATTATTCCCTATCACATACTTCGAAAAAGAAGCATTCCTTGGACAAAGCCCTCAGTTATACAAACAAATGATGATGGCAACAGGATTGGACAACGTATTTGAAATAGGTCAAATATTCAGGGCAGAAGAACATGATACATTAAGACACTTAAACGAAGCATTATCCATTGATGCAGAAATGTCCTTCAGAAGCCAGGAAGATGTAATGAACTTACTTGAAGATGTAATTAAAAACGTTTTAAACAACCTTCAAGAAAAATGTTCAACAGCATTAAACGATTTAGGACATGAATTGGATGTACCATCAGGTGCTTTCCCTGTTGTTCCATACGAAGAAGTCATTGACATAGTAAACAGTCAGGATGTTGAAATGGAATATGGTGAAGACTTAAACAGAGCAGCAGAAAAAGTATTAGGAGAAACCATGGGCAGTTACTACTTCATTACCGAATGGCCTACAGCAATCAAACCATTCTATGTAATGCCAAAAGATGATGACCCAGAAAAAAGTACAGCATTCGATTTAATGTATCGTGATCTTGAATTATCCAGTGGATCACAGCGTATACATGATTATGACTTATTATACAATCAAATCGAAGCAAAAGATTTAAACCCTGATTCATTTGAAAAATACTTACAGGCATTTAAATATGGTATGCCTCCTCACTCCGGATGGGGTATGGGTGCAGACAGACTCACCATGGTATTAACAGGTGCTAAAAACATTAGGGAAACAGTATTATTCCCTAGAGATAGAAGACGATTAACACCATAGTCTTCATAATTATTTTTTTTTTCTTAAAAAAAGTTTTAATTGGAAGGGAGATTAAGTAATTAGATTTCTTGTTTACTTTCAATGTATAAGTAAATTCTTTCTCTTTCAAAGTAGTATGTTTGATCTTCGTTAAGATCTTTTGCTATTTCATATATTAATCCGCTTTTTTCCAGCTCATTTAGGCGTTCCATGAATTCATCGTATTCGTATTGACTATTTTTATCAGTGTAAACTCTGTTCAATCCCTGTTTTGTCCAGGACAGTCCATCCCATCCTAACATTTCAAATTGTTTTGGTTTTATAAGGATTAATTTAACAAGTACTTGAAAGTCATCTTCTTCATATTTTCCATCCAAAACTTGACATTGAATTTCTTTATTTGCAGACAATATAAACTCCTCATATCTTTTTTGAATTAATTCTTAACTTGTAAGTATCCTTGTTTATTGATTCATTATCTTTTAACTCTTTTACTTCTTGCCAAATATCACCATGAACCATATAATCATGTACTCTTGTAACAAAATCTTCAAATGATTTATTTTCAGCTTCGTTATCTGGTGATAATCTGTATAAATCTATAAAATCTTTCAACCATTTGTCACCATCATAAAAGTAGTAATCAGTGTTATAAGCATTGTTTGTATCATATTCTACCCTACATTTAATGTTAAAATCTTCATTTTCTTGGTCTGCAATGGTATATTCATAAATTTCTTTCATTTTATCACCTTTCATATATATTTTTATTTTTTATAATTTATATATATGAATGTCACATGATTTTATTAACACTATAAAATAGAAAAAATCATATATATTTTTAATTACAAAATATTAATTACTAACTATAATTATATTAATTTATGATTTTTTAGAGGGATTAAAATGAAGTCAAAAATCAATGGTATTATTAAGACATTTAATAATACAGTGAACGGAACATCCTCAGTGCACAATATGTCATCAAAAGATAGTTCTGGAGAAACACAAAAAATCTATCAAATTGATGAAGCAGGAGAATACATTGAAACCACATACAAGGGTATAACTGTTTACGTAAGAGAAAACTACCCATACTATAATCCTCAAAACGATAAAATATACTGTTCAAAAGAAGAAGAAGCTGAAGACTTGTACAAGCTCTCAGAAGAAATGACAAAATCATCATTGGATACTTTAAATAGTATATAATACTTTTTTTATAAAATTTTAAATAATTAACCACAAAAAACTCTTTTTAACACTTTTGAAGGTCATCAACTTGAAAGATTACGTAGTTCTGGATTTAGAAAATCCAAATTTCAGACAAAACTCTGTATGTGCCATAGGAGTAATACTGGTACGAGACAACAAAGTAATAGAAAAAAAATATTCATTAATCAACCCAGATGATACTTTTGACAGAATAAACATGGACATAACAAAAATAGCACCACACATGGTAAAAGACAGTCCAACACTACCTGAATACTGGCCTGAAATAGAAGAATTACTCACAGACAATATAATAATAGGACATAACATCACCTACGATTTAAGAGTAATTTCAAAATCATTACAAAGATACAGCATATCACCACCTGACTTTAAATACATGTGCACATTATCATTAAGCCGCAAACACTTAAAACTACCCTCATACAAACTCGAAAACATAGCAAAAAAATTACACATAATCTACAATCCACACAATGCAATAGAAGATGCAAGAGCCGCATATGAACTATTCGAATACATAAACAGGCATAACAAGATACCAGTAACAGAGTCAAAACACTATCATTATGTGCCAAAAGTGGTTGAAAAATACGATCCAAAACTATCAACCAACATAAATAACCTATATGGTATGCTAAGAGTGATAATATTTGAAGAATATATGACAGAAGCACAGTTTGCACTATTTGAAGAATGGTACTATCAGAACAGACAATTTAACCAATACCTTATCTTTCACAAAATCAACCTGGAACTAAAAAGAATAATAGAAAATGGCCACATGACAGGAACCGATAAGAAAACATTGGTGGATATAGTCGACTTTGTACCAGTATCAAGTATATACACAAGACAAACACTAAAAATACAGGTATTGCAGGGAATAATAAAAGCAATAACAGCAGATGGAAAAGTCACAATAGAAGAAATGACTAACCTCAAAGAATGGTTAAAGAGAAACACATCACTACGGGGATCATATATCTACGATAAAATTCTCAAAATAACAAACACAACACTGAAACAATCATTCATAACATACGAAGAGCAAGAAAAACTCTCAGAACAATTAAAAGAATTAATAACACCAATAAAAAAGACAGATGAAGATATAACTCTAAAAAACAAAACATTCTGTCTATCTGGAGAATTTGAACATGGAAACAAGGAAAAAATAACCAGAATACTTCAGAAAGAAGGATGTCAAGCAAAAACTTCCGTATCAGGAAAAGTGGATTATCTTTTTGTCGGAGATCTGGGAAGTCCTGCATGGAAATATGGAAACATAGGTGGAAAAATAGTTAAAGCACAAAAAATACAGGATAATGATGGAAAAATAAAAATAATAAGTGAAAAGAATTTATTTAAAATACTGAATAAATAATCATTCTCTTTTTTTCAATAGCTTCAACAGGACAGTTTTCAAAACAGATACTCACATGTTGTATAGTTAAGAAACTAAGGAATCAATAAAACAATTGTTTAAAGAAACATTAAACATACAACAGTTTATTATTTTAATTCCGATTATTTGTATTACTTTCTAATTATTTTTAATTTCTTATTATTTCTCATTATCTATTTTTATCCTTTATTGTTGCTATATTTTAAATAATAAAAATAATATATAATATATTATGCAAGTATGATGCATATCAATAAATATTTGGAGGAAAACAATGGCTGATCAAGTACATAAAGAAATTTTAAAAACAATTTCTGTTCTAATGACCACAGCATTTGCATTTGTAGCAGGTTCTGCATGGAATGAAGCAATTCAAACTTTAATCAAAGAATTCATAGGTGAATCCGGTTCTGCAGTATCAAGTATGTTAATCTATGCAGTAGTAGTTACAATTATTGCAGTTGTAGTAACATTATTCATCGGTAGATTAGTTGGTAAAGCTGGCGTAGATATCGAGGAATAACTAATTTATTTCATACTCTCCTTTATTAATTTTTTTAACTATTTTTCGTATTAATATTTTATTTAAAAGATATATATCCGTATTAACATACTTAAATACAGAGTTATTTGTTGGGTGTATTTTATGAAAGATGAAGTTGTTTTGCTTTCTAATTACTTAAGAAATGAAGGAATGTCAGTAAGTATTAGAAGTACCGTACTTGCTCATCATATTTTTAATAATATGAGAGATTTAATGACTTATGATGAATTATATAATTCTTTAAAAATTGTTTATGTCAAGGATATTGAGGATAATGAAAAATTTGAAAGAGGTTTTAAGAAAGTTTTTGATAAAATAGAACTCAAACCTGAACCTCAACCAGAATCACAAGAGGCAATTGAAGAATATGACAATAATCAGACTGAAGAAATGACCCAACAACCTCCGGCATCTCAACCAAACTTGGATGAACTTCAAGAATTATATGATCAAATGGTAAAGGAAAAAGCTGAAAGCAAAGCAAAAGAAGGACGAATGTTGGATGGGAGCATGTTGCTTTTAGACACATTTGATCCACGGGTATTTGAGCTATGTCGTAAACTTGGTCGTAAAATAGCTAATAAACGTTCAAAAAGGAAAAAAAGAAACAATTCACATCATATTGATATGCCTAAGACAATTAGGAGTAATATAAAATATGGTGGACATTGTATAAATTTAATTAAGTCAAAGCCACCAATGAAAAAAACCAATCATATATTCCTGTGTGATGTAAGTGGTTCATGTGAATGGATAACTGCATGGTTCTTCTTACTGTTATATGGATGTAAAAGAACTTTCAATAAAATGAAGGTATACAATTTTGATAATAAAATAACTGATGTTACGGATTTATTGGAATTGGAAAAATTCAGAACTATAGGACAGGTAAATGTTGCACAACGTGCCAAGGGTATATCCTGTTATGGACAGTCCGATATGGCAAAATCCTTCGAAGAATTTCTTGAAATTGCAGAAATAACTAATCGTACAGATATCATCATTTTAACAGATTGTCGTGATTGGAAAGGAAAAAGAGAAAATGGCATTTTGCAAAGTGCTTCATTAATGAAAACAATGAAAACCAAAGCGCATGATGTAATTATTCTCAATCCTGAAAAGAAAATAAGATGGAACAACCAAACAAGTTGTGTGAAAGATTATGAAAAAATGGGAGTTAGAGTATTTGAAACATCCAGCTTGGATAAATTTGAAAAGGTAATTAGTGAATTATAATCCCCCATTTATTTTTAGCAAATTCTATTTTTAATTAAAAGAGTGTAGGCATAAATTCAGTTTTTTCACTCTTAATCTAAATTTTTGATTTTTTTTAGTTCGATTAGTTTAAATTCAATGTAATCAAGTTTTCCTGATATTCCCAGCATGTAATAGTCTATATGTTATTTTACCGGTTTTAAAGTCTCTTGGTTTTATCTTTCTAATATTTTATTGTATTCATTATTGTCATTTTACCAATATTAATAAAACGTCACAGATAAAATTATTTTTTATCGTTCGTTATACATTATCTATTTTTTAGCTAAAATATAATTATTTTGTCTATAAAATCTTCCTATTTTATAAACATTTAAATACAATAAAAAGTATACTCAATATTACCTAAAAAATAATTATTAAAGATGTGTGATAAATTAAACTACCACAACAGGTAGAGGATGTGGATTAGTAGAAGGGAAATCTACGAATTCACTGGATGAATAGACTAAGAACCATTTTGTACTACGTTA
>CAZUHM010000125.1:0-5743 GCA_964620575.1 uncultured Methanobacteriaceae archaeon
ATTGGAATGATACCGTTAAATTTTTATAATCTGTTGTCGTGGTATTAATATTTGCCGTTACTGTAATCGTATCTCCAATAAATGCTGATACAGGGTTAACAGTGGCATTTACAAAGTGAACAAAGTTATTGGATACTATGTTATCTGTTCCAAGATTAAGTACTGAGTTATCGCCTACCTGATTTATTGAAACCAATGAATTTTCTGTGACATTGTTGCCTGATGTATACTCGGTTAAGTTTACCGTTAATTCAGCGGTTGTGTTGATTTTGTTGAATTTGATATTATTATTATTACTTGTTGCCATGAATAATATTCCTTCATCACCCACAGGTATATAATCTGCATGTTTTGCTGAACTAACTGTTCCATAATCCGCTGTTTCTAAGCTTAATGAATTGTTTAATAGATTATTATCTGATGAAGCATATCCAGCTATACCATAAGGATATGTTGCTGTTGATTCCACAGTGTTATTGAATATTTGGTTATTTCCAGAGTAATACAATTCCATACCATATACTGCAGCACCGCTTAATGTTAATTTGTTATTTTTAATTAAGGATTGTGTACTGTTTTCCAATATAATACCATATGCATAGTCACCATGAACAGTTGCATTGTTATTTGCGTTTACAACAAATGTATTTGATTCTACTGTTGTATTTGCACTTTTACTTCCTGCAATAAATCCTGTTGCATAGTATCCTCCATCTACACTTACATTGTTGTTTCTGTATACATTATCTTTTGCGTTTGATGCACTCATACTAGTGGCCCATTGTCCTCCAAGAACCCCTATACCATAGGAAAATGGTCCGAAACTTTTTACTGATACATCATTATTTGTTATCTGGTTACCCTGTGAATCAAAGTATACATCTATTCCAACTATACTGTTCTGACATTCTGATGTTGGGAAAGTATAACTGTCAAACAATGATGTTGCATTTATTTTATTGTTATCTATTATGTTATTTGATGAGTATACCAATACAATTCCATGGTTATGTAATATTTCTTGTATGGTTCCTATTTTTTCATTAAACATTATTGAATCTGCATATTCAACAGGTATGTTTGATTGTATGATGTTAACTGTATTGTTTTGTATTATATTGACATCACTGGCATATATGAACATTCCGTTGTTTACATAATCCCCGGTTGTAGTTAATGTACAGTTGGATATGGTATTACCATTTGAATTGTATAAGAATATACCGAAACTTTCATATTTACCGTTATTTTTTATATTAATGTTTGTAAGTTTACAGTTATTTACATCCAATAGTTCTATTCCATGAACATTGAAATTATTGTTACCTTCATTATTGATTGTGACTCCAGTAATTGTTGATGCATGTGCATCTTCAGTTATGGTTATAGTTCCGTTTTTTATTAAACAGTTTTCGCCAATAATATGAACTTTTTTAGGGAATGTGAAACTTACATTGTTAAATGTTCCCTGAAGGTATACTGTTGCATTTTGTAGAACATCATCATTAGCTCTGCCGTTGGTAAACCATGATGTGTAGTTATTTGAATTAATTATTATTACTTGATCTGAATCTGAACCTGTAGAACTATTAACGTTTGCTGGTGGTATATATGCTACTTCAAGACCAATTCCTCTGCTTGATGAAAGTACATTTGATTGGGATACTGTTACGTTTACATCAGATGCTACAGTTGATCCAACTTCTGTGAAATTAATTGCACTTTCTGCATTAGATTTAATGTTATTGTTAGTAACCGTAATATGATTCATTTTTTTAGTTCTTGTTTGCTGTTTGAACAAGATTCCTTCCTTTTCAGAAGTGATTTTATTGTTTTCAATGATTATCTGAGAGTATTGTCCTTTAGAGTATAATCCATAATTATTTGTTGTTATATCATTACCTGATATTGTTAAGTTACTTCCCTGCATGGATTGAATATCTATACCAGCTCCATCCTGAGAAATCACAGTATTGTTTGCTACCAGTACGTTGTTTCCTTCTACTGTAATACCAGTGGACATTCCAGATACATGAACATAGTTATGAACCACTATTGAATCATCTGTTGCATCAATTCCTCTATTTTCTGCATCCACATCATTTTCTGCTATGTAGTTAGCGGTACCCGCAGTAGATACTCCCCTATAACCTCCAGTAACTGTGTTATATGTGATTCTGTTATAACTTCCCATGATTTGGATGGAATAACTCCATGCTGAATTTACACCGGTAACGTTGTTTCCAGTAACATTATTATAGTCTGAGACACCTCCACGGATTTCAACTCCAGGATATGTACTTAAGTATATACAGTTTGCTCCTGTACTTACTACCGTATTGTTAGCTATCGTATTATAAAAGGAATCACTTATTACTAATGCTGTATGAACACGTTCTGTTTCAGGACTGAATTGATGTGTTTCAAAGTAATTTGACTTTATCATACTGCTATTTATATTTGCTTGGAATGCATATGAATGAAGACCACATACTTCTGCATGATTGTTTTCTATTGTTAAATTTTCTGCATCACTGACTAAGAATCCTGAAGTATATTCTTTACTATTAGTTATTACAAGATTAGAAACTGTTGAACCTGAACCTGATGTTTTTATCCATACTGAACAGTTGTATAATAATGCATCATTATCCAGACTGGTTAGAACAATCTGTTTATCTACTGTAAAATTAACATTTGTAAATGTTCCTTTAAGGTTTAAAGTATCACCATCTTGTATCATATCAGTAGTTTTTAGTTTACCATCATCACCTGTTTCAAAGAAGAAACTGTAACTATTGTTAGTTATTGTTATCGGATTAGCCTCTTTGACAGATTTGTTTGTATTTACTATTTTGTTTTTTTCAATAGTTTTTTGATTAGTTGTTTGAACACTTTCTTCTGTTGTGTCATCTATTACATGTGAATCTGTAATTTCATGAGCAATATCAGTTGTTTGTGATGTATTTGATACATCGTCTGTTGCGGATATTGTTCCTAAACCAACTAATAACAAAACCATAGTTAATACTAATAATTTTATCATTGTTTTCATTTTATTCACCTGTATGTGAAAAATCATATATTAATATTGAAATTTAATTTAATCTCTATACTGATTTGTATATTTGTCAGTAAGATTATTTAATATTTTATAAAAGTAGAATAAAGATAAAATAAAATTGAATTTTAAGTTAAAGAAAGTTTAAGAAAAATATGAAAAAATAAAAATAAGAAATGGCTATGTAGCAGCCATATATTGTTTTCCCGTTTTTGGATCAGTATAAACTGTACCCGTTTTTGTGAAACCAGAAGTTGAAGAATCTATATTTTCTAATTGTTCAGTAAGTTCTTGTCCAGGTTCAATTTCTACCGTTTCCTGTTGACTTTGTTGATTTTCAAGAATTTCCTGCATACCTGTAGACATTACTGCAAATATTAAAAATCCAACAGCCAATACCAACATTAAATCAGTCATATTAGTAATTGAAGACATCGGATCTAATTCTTCATCTGCCTGCCTTATCCTACTACGCTTCAGTGACAACGTAATCCACCCCTATTATTGCTTCAGCAAAATCATATAACATATTCATATCCTGATTATACCAATCCCTACGGATTTTAGCTATTACAAAACAAATTGTACCTGCAGCCAATCCAGCAGTAGTAGTGTTGAATGCTGTTGTAAGATTAGTAGTTAAAGTTATCATATCTCCTGCACCCAAAGCAGCTAATCCTGGACCCATAGGAATAATTGTACCTAGCAATCCACAACCTGAACCTACTTTTGCAACTATATCTACTTTTCTTAGAGAATTTACTAATTTTGATTCATGTGTTTCTAATAGGTTTCTTGCTAAAATTTCCCTAGCATTTTTGTTATAAACTGTTTGATCAAATGATGCTATTTCAGTTAAAATTTCTTTGTCGTATTTATTTAATTTAGTACTGTTAATTATTTGATAAATATCTTCTTTTGAATTAGATTTAACTATTTTTTTGATTATTTCCTCTTTTTCTTCACCTGAAATTTTCTTTCTTCCCGTGTATTCCGCAAGTAATGCTCCAATTTCAATTATTGCAAATATAATGAAAATTATAAGTAAAATCATTACTGGCAGCAATAGACTTTGTGCTATAACATTTAATGTACCTGTAAGAAAATCTCCTCCAGGTATTGTTGAAACCATCTAATTTGACCCCCTTAATATTTTAACAGATAACTCCTCTTTTTAGCTATGATTGCACCAAATATTATCATTCCAATCATTGCTATTACTATGCCCCATAATTGGCTTGATGTATTTATGGTAATTGCTGAACCTTGAACCAATAAAGAAATGTTAGGTAAAATCATAAGACATAATACAAAATATATCCCAATAAATATCATGAAATTACCCAATACTACTGGATATGGTTTGCTGATTCTTTTAACGATTTCAAATGATAATAAATATGTCACTCCCATGACAATAACTAATGCTACTGCAGAGAATGCTCCTAGTGTTACAGAGGAAACTCCAGCTATAGGTGAAACTAATATTACTGAAGCTAAGATTGCGCCAAAACAACAAGGACATGGAGCTACTACGGCCATACATGTTGCAGATCCCACATCTTTTTCTGTGACTTTATAGTCATAGATTGTTTTGAATCCGGTGATAACTATAATAATGGCAATAATTGCAAATATTGCACCACTATAACCATACACAATATCATATACTTGTTGTGAATATGGTTGACATATATAAGATAGTACAATTAAACCAACCGCATATCCAATCAAGATTAATCCCACATTTTTTCTTTTGATTCCTGAAAATCCCAGTGCTAAACCTATTTTTACACCAAAGACCAATACTGCGGCTAATATCCCATATTGCCAAAATTGTTCAAGCATTAATATTCCCTCCATTATTTTATATTATATTGTTAAATGAAAGCATGTTATAAAAAATAACAATTGACTTTGAATCAATATAAAGTTATATTTATTTATTGATGTTAATTAATATTATTATAATTTATAGGAATATTTATTCATTATCCTTACTTTTATCATTAAAATAATAATTTAAAAATATTTAATATAATCTTCCGATAATTTTAATACTTTTTATATAATAAATCCAATAAAAAAACATTAAATTTAAATAATAATATTCAAATAATAGAATCATATAAAAAAAAATTAAAAATTTTAAAAAAAGAGATTTAAACCTTTAATCGATTAAAAGGAGGGTTGACAATACAAAAAAGAAATAATAGATTAATATTATCACTATTACTCATAATTTGCACTTTATTTATAATAAATACACTATCAGCAACAGAAATAGACAATACAGCAGAAAACACAACTACCACAACAAGTATTCAAACATATCAAACTAAAATTTCTGAAAACAATGAATTGAATGAAATAAATTATGATAATATTAATAAAGCTCAAAACATTGAAAGTAAAAAAGGAACGGTTAATGAAGATACAGAGAAAAAAGACATAAACATAACATACGAACCAATACAAAACACAAAATATAAAGACACAACAACCATAACTGGAAATGTAACCGACATAAACGGAAAAGCACTCTACAACATCAACGCCCTAATATACATTAATAACAAATTATACAAGGCAAAAACAGACAAAACAGGAACATTCAACCTAACAACAACAGCAAACGCAGTAGGCCTTAACAACGTAACACTCAGCTACGGCGGAAACACC
>CAZUHM010000126.1:0-5651 GCA_964620575.1 uncultured Methanobacteriaceae archaeon
CATTTCATGATTATTAATAATTAATAATAAAAACCCACGTAGGAGACGAATCGATATGCCTTCAGAAAATGAAGAATATTATAAAGATAGATATCAAGAAGTGAAAGATAAAGTCGAATACAAAGACTTTTTAAACGACATAGAAGAAATAACAATAGAAAATAGTGATTCACCATTTATAACAACAGAACAGATAGTAAACATGGCAGTAGAAAAATACGCGGGAAGAGAAAACATACAGCAGACACACACAAATCAGGTACAAAATATCTCTTCACTCGTAGAAGGAAACGGAAATATTAGTATACAGGGAAGATTACTTTCCATATCCAACATAAAAACATTCACAACAAAAAAAGGTCGTGAAGGAAAAGTTGCAAACCTAACTGTCGAAGACAGTACGGGAAAAATACGGGTCGTCATGTGGACAGACAACATGAAATACATGAACCGTATAGAAGAAGGAAACATAGTAAAAATAAACAACCTGGAAGTAAGAAAAGGATACACAGGTGATCTTGAAGTACAGATGAGAAGCAATTCATCAATACAGGTAATGCCTGAAGAACTCGGATCAGAACTTCCACAATACGAAGAAACAATAACAAACCTGGAAGACATAGTAGAGGACGGTGAATATAACGTAATAGTAAGAATTACAAAAATAGCCACTCTACGCGAAATCCAGAAAGAAGACAGAACACTAAAAATAATAACAATAAACGTCATGGATGCAACAGGAGAAATGGAATTTACCCTATGGAACAATGACACAGCACTAGTTGACACATTAGAACTCAAAGAAAACGATACAATAAAAATAATCAAGGCAAGAGCACAAGAAAGAAATGGAATATTCTCATTATCAAACAGTTGGAACGGAAGGATAGCAAAAGGAGATTACGACCTACCGGAATTCGAACAGGAAATATTCAAAATAGGAAATGCAACCGAAAAAGAAAATGTCACAATAATGGGAGTACTTACAAAAATATATGATACAATAGTTTTCCAGAAAAACGACGGTTCAGAAGGTCAGGTAAGAAGTATAGAAGTAACCGATGACACAGGATCAATAAGAGTAACCCTATGGAATAAGGAAACAGAAATTGCCATGAACAAGGGAGACTTCATAAAAATCGAAGGAGGAAACATAGAATTCGATGACTACTCCGGAGACAGTTACAGATACAATACCGGCTGGAACGCTGCAATAGTATTAGATCCTGATATGGATGACGAGTTACGTGAAAAACTCCAGTCCATAAACACCTTCGAAATAACAAAAATCAAGGACGTAACAGACACCCAACAGGATGAAGGAAGAGAAGTAGACATTATTGGAAGAATTCTTGGAATGCATGATATAAGAGAATTCCAGAGAGTTGACGGAACAGAAGGACAAGTACGTTCTGTCGAACTGGCAGATGAAACTGGAATAGTAAGAACTTCCTTCTGGGATGAAAAGGCTGACATTGACCAGGGACTTGGAGATGCAATAAAAATAGAAAATGCAAGAACCAGGCTTGGACAGGGAACAATGGAACTCAGTGTCGGAAAATCATCAAGAATAACAACGCCAAGTGAAGAGGAAATGGCAGACCTTCCGTCATATGAAACATTGGAACAGGACAGGTACAACGACAGAACAATCAGTCAACTTGAAGAAAACGAAGCAAACACCAAGCTAAGAGTAAGAATCACTAACATAAACCAGATTAACACCTTCACAAGAACTGACGGACGGGAAGGTAAGGTAAGGGCAATTTACGTTGCAGATGAAACAGCAGAAGTTCAGGTATCCCTATGGGATGATGATACTGACCTTAAATTTTCTGAAGGGGCAGCTATAATCATAGAAAACCCTACAGTACAGTTACAGAACAACAGAATAAGACTTTCAATATCTGCTTCAAGTACGCTTAGACAGGCAAGACCTGAAGAAGCCGAATTAATACCTTCATTGAGACAAATTGAAAACAGTCTCTATGTTGACAAATTAATTGAAGACATTGAAGATGAAGATCAGCACATTCGTGTTAAAGGTATCATTGAGGAAATCAATGGTGATAAAATATTATATGCAATGTGTCCTAATTGTAACACCCGTATAATACAGAGTGAAGAGGGATACATCTGTGATAACTGTGGTGAAAAAATAGAAGAACCTAATTATCTGATGATTATTCAAACTACACTTCAGGATGATACAGGTACAATAAATGCAACTTTCTTCAGAAAAGCTGCAGAAGACTTGATCGATACATCCACCGAGGATGTTATAGATATATTCAAACAGACAGGTGATGAATCATCAATGGCTTCTAAAATAGAAGACCTTATTGGTCATGAGGTAACTATTGTTGCTGATGCTCAGTATAATGATTATAACGAAGATGTAAGTTTAAATGTAAGAAAATTAATGATAACATTATAAGTTTAAAGGAGATTTGTTTAATATGGTAGAATTAGAAGACTTGCCTAGTGTAGGAGAAAAAACAGCACAAAAATTAAGAGATGCCGGTTTTGCAGATATGATGCGTTTGGCTACAGCAACACCTAAAGAATTAAGTGTTAAGGTAGAGATTGGTGAAGGTGTAGCTGCCAAGGTAATTGAAGCTGCAAGAAAAGCTGAAAAGATTGACTTCGAAACAGCATTTGAGGTAATGGAAAGACGTGAAGATGTCGGTAGAATCACTACCGGCAGTAAAGGATTGGATGAACTTATCGGTGGAGGTATTGAAACACAGTCCATCACTGAAGTTTACGGTGAGTTCGGTTCAGGTAAAAGTCAGATTTCACATGAATTGTCCGTTACCACACAGCTTCCTATAGAAGAGGGAGGTCTTGAAGGTGATGTCGTATTTATAGATACTGAAAACACATTCAGACCTGAAAGAGTAGAACAGATTGCAACGGCATTCGGACTGGATCTTGAAGAAGTTCTCAGGAAGATTCATGTTGCAAGAGCATTCAACAGCAGTCACCAAATGTTGATGGCAGAAAAAATTAATGAATTGATTCAGGGAGGCACCAATGTAAAGCTTATCATTATCGATTCACTTATGGCTCATTTCAGGGCTGAATATGTTGGTAGGGAATCACTTGCTACCCGTCAGCAGAAGTTAAATCAGCATTTACATACTTTGCAGACTATCGCCAACACTTACAATGTTGCTGTTTTAATCACTAACCAGGTTCAGTCAAAACCTGACGCATTCTTTGGTACACCTACCAAAGCTGTCGGAGGACACGTTTTAGGTCACGCTTCCACTTACAGGATTTTACTTAAGAAAGGTCTGTCCGGTAAGAGAATTGCCCGTCTTGTAGACAGTCCTCATTTACCTGAAGGTGAAGCTGTATTCAAAGTTACTACTGAAGGATTGGTAGATTAACTTATTTTAATCCCCTTACTTTTTTGTGTTTTTAATTCTTAAATTGTATTATAGATTATTGTCATAATATATTAATAGTGATATGTGATGGTAAATTCTATTGAAGTTGTTTTAGTGCCTACTTTGATGATTATTGTGGGCATGTTGTTGAAGAGGTTTAATGTTTTGAATGAGCAGCATAGTTCTCTTCTGTCAAAAATAGTTTTAAATATCAGTTTACCCAGCCTTATTTTCACCAATATTGCCACTGCAGATATTGGCGGTGACATGATTTATCTTCCGATAATATCTTTTGGACTTAGCTTCATATGTATATTGATTGGCCTGGCCTATTCAAAAATCAGAGGTTACTCCAAAGTTAAAACATGGACGATAATTATATTACTTGCAATGATGAACACTGCTTTTATTGGTTATCCAATCGTTTTGGGAGTATATGGTAATGAAGGTTTTTTACATGCAATCTTCTATGACCTGGCTATTGCAGTAATGTTTGTCATATTCGGTGTGACATTATCTAACGTATTTGGTGGAGATAAGCGTGAAGTCCTGAAGAACGGTTTGACATTTATTCCGTTATGGGCTATTGTCCTGGGGATAATATTCAATGTATTCAACATTCCAATGGGTTATGTTTTAGAAAATTCATTAAATTATCTTGGTAATTCTGCCATACCTCTTATTATGTTGTCATTGGGTTTAACAATAAACTTCAGGGAATTCAGGTCATATCTTTCGGACACTCTATGTTTATCATTCTTCAGGCTGTTACTTGCACCCGTAATATTATATGTGATACTGTTATGGGTAGGCTTTGACGGACTGATATTGAGGGTTTCAGTTTTGGAGTCTGCTATGCCAACGGCTATGAATGCCCTTGTACTGGCAATTACTTATGATCTTGATGTTGAACTTGTAAGTTCGGTAGTGTTTGTGACGACTATTTTGAGTCTGATAACGTTGCCTGTAATAATATCTATTTTGTAATGAATAGGAAATCTGTTTAATTTTAATAAAATAATACCAGAAAGGAGGTGAAGACTAATGGCAAGTCCTATAGAAATAATTTTAATACCGACTGTGATGATTTTACTTGGCTATATGCTAAAGGATAGAAAGGTTCTCAAATCAGAGGACAGTAAAATATTATCTGATATTGTTCTCTTAGTTAGTCTGCCTTCATTAATATTCATTAACATTTCCAAGGCCACAATCAGTCCAGACATGCTTCAACTGCCTATTGTTGGTTTGTCATTAACTTTTGTTCTTATTATCATATCTGTCTTGTTTTGTAGAATGAGAGGTTATTCTAAGAAGAAAACATGGACTATAGTGATAGCATCTTCCATGATGAATACGGGTTTTCTAGGTTTTCCAATAACATTGGGAGTTTTTGGTAATGCTGGTTTTCTGCGTGCAATATTCTTTGACTTGTCTACTACCCTGACATTTATTTTATTTGGTATGGTGCTTGTCGGATTCTATGGTGGAAATAGAAAAGATGTTCTTAAAGAGTCCATTTCATTTGTTCCTTTGTGGGCTGTTCTTATTGGTTTGATCTTTAATGTTACTGGTATAGAATATGGTTATGTTGTTGAGACTACTTTGAATTATCTGGGTCAGGCTACTGTTCCTCTTATTATGATGTCACTTGGTTTAAAATTGGATTTTGGTGCTATTAAAAATTCAATAGGGGATTCATTGTTTGTATCTTTTATTAAATTAATATTAGCTCCTATCATAATATTTTATGCCTTAACTGCTTTGGGTTATGGCGGATTAAGTTTTCAGGTGGCTGTCTTGGAGGCAGGTATGAGTACTGCTATGAATGCTCTGGTATT
The DNA here is from genome assembly GCA_964620575.1 of uncultured Methanobacteriaceae archaeon. Classification (GTDB taxonomy): domain Archaea; phylum Methanobacteriota; class Methanobacteria; order Methanobacteriales; family Methanobacteriaceae; genus Methanosphaera. Next base: position 5,237 of record CAZUHM010000126.1, read on the forward strand.
ATCAATCAAATATGATTTGGATAGTGAACTTATGAGTTCCATAGTTTTCACTGATACTGTGCTGTCATTATTCACGCTTACTGCTTTGATAAGCTTATTAACTTAATTTTTTTTAACACATAAAATGATTTGTTTTCATACGAACAAAATAAAAGTATATATATAATGTCCTAATAATCTTACATTATAGGATATAATTTGTTAAATTTTTAATAGTTAACAAAAAAAGGTTTTTAAGAGGTTTTTTCCTTAAAAAAATCAGACAATGAACATCATAGTCTAAATAGGTGATTTAACTTGGCAGAAAATAATGAAGAATTACGTATAGGAGTATACACATGCCACTGTGGAGTAAACATCGGTGGAGTAGTAGACTGTAAAGCAGTAGCTGAATATGTTGAAACACTTCCTGATG
>CAZUHM010000127.1:0-5599 GCA_964620575.1 uncultured Methanobacteriaceae archaeon
CCCCGGTAAAGGGATCCGCAGTCCCTCGTGATATCCGCTACACTACCAAGGCATATTATAAATATTATAAAATACTATTATTGTTTTTATTGTTTATTAATATTAAATTTTTCGATTTTGAAAAAATAGGATTAGAGGAGTGTCCTCATTCCAAATAGATAGCTGGTTTGTATGGTGAAGCATTTGTTGCTTTATTCTGTGGATCGTATGTTGGTTCATCATATACTTCAATTTTAGCATTTAATTCTGATTCCAAGAAGTTTTTAGCATCATTAATTATGGATACTTCATCTATTTTTCCAACATAGTTTATCTTGTTAAATGATTTACCTGCTTTTGTTGCAAATTTAGACAATTCTTTCTTGTTATCATAGAGGTTTGCTTTCATTGCTCTTCCAATGATTTCACCGATATTTGGTTTTCCAACTTCCTGAGCTATGTCATATACCTGGTATTTCCAGTCTGGTGCTGTGTACAGATGTACTGTTTCCGGCTGTGATTTTGTGATTTTGATAATTTCCTTAATGTCTTTTGCAAGATCCTGAATTATTTCTTCACTTTTTTCTATTTTAGCATCAATGACCGTTTCATCCTGTACAGGCCATGCTATTGATGACATGAATACATCATCGTCATTGTATTTGTCCCATATTTCCTCTGCAGTGTATGGTACAAATGGAGACAATAATCTTATCCATGTGTTTATAATGTATGTTAATGTGTCTTTTTCCTCTTGTTCCACTTCTGTTATTCTGTTAAGATAGTAATCAACATCTTTTCTGAAGAGGAATAAACTGGATTGCAATGCTTTTCTGGTTTGGAATCCTTCAAGAGCTTCTGTTGCTACGGCTATTTTCTGGTTGATTTGACTGATTATCCATTTATTGATTGGTTTTTCTACTGTTGGAATTTCATTTTCAAGGGTTAATTTTAGTTTTTCGCCAGTTAATGCTTCTATTTTTTCAGGGAATTCCTGAATTAATTCCAGTCTTCTTTGTATACCATTTACTTCTTTTTCTCTCCAGTCAAAGTCTTGCCATGGTTCTGCTGATGACATCAGGAATAATCTTACAGTGTCTGCACCATATTTATCTATAGCTTCACTTAATAGAATTACGTTTCCTTTTGATGAGGACATTTTCTGTCCTTCCAGAAGTCCCATACCAAATACTGTGATTCCTTTAGGCCATTTATCTTCAGGGAATATTGCTGCATGGTGGAACATGTGGAATGATAAGTGATTTCCCACAAGGTCTTTTGCAGATAGTCTCCAGTTTAGTGGATACCAATAATTGAATTCCTGTCTGATTTGTTCTGTGAGTTCAGAATCTATTTTATTTACTGAACCGTCATTTGCTCCATCCTGGTTTAGGAAAACTTTGTTAAAGAATGCATCATTTAAGTCTTCAGGATTTATGTCTTTCATGTATTTTGCTATCGTGTAATATGACATGTAAATTGTTGAGTCTGTTAACGGTTCTATGAGCCATTTTTCATCCCATGGCATGTGTGTTCCCAGTCCAAGTCTTCTTGAGCATGCCCAGTCTTCTAACCATCCAAGGTAGTATTCGAAGTTTGATTTCAGTTCTTTTGGCACTACTTCAAGCTGATCTAAACATTCATATGTTTTCTTTGTCCATTCTTCATCGGAGTATTTTACGAACCATTGGTCATCCAGTTCTTTTACTACACATTTTGCTCCACAGCGACAGATGACAGGTTTTTCAGCAAATTCATATAGCTTGTCTGCTATGTTTTCATTTAGCAGTTTGTCTATTACATCGTTTCTGACATCTGCTACACGTTGACCTTCAAATTGTCCTGTGTTTTCGTTCATTATTCCTTTTGCATGTTCTGTTTTATATGCTTCGTTGGTAGCTTCTTTTAGTTTTTCATCATCCTGGCTTTGTACGTTGAATTGGTTGATGAAATCTCTTGCAGGAAATTCTGAGTATCCTTTTAAGTTTACTAAGCTAATAAGTTTTATGTTGTTTACTTGTTCCTGTAGGCTGTATCTTTGTATTAGTTCCTGGTTATTTTTTAGGTCTTCAAGTGCTATGTAGTCTGCCGGTGCGTGTGCCGGTACTGAAAATACTACTCCTGTTGCATAGTCCGGGTCTACGAATGATGCAGGAAATATTGGTAGTGAATCGTTTGTTATCGGGTTTGTTACTGATTTTCCTATGTAATCTTTTGGATCAACTTCTTCGATGATTTCCATTGATTCTTTTTGATGGATTATGTTTGAGTATGAATCTTTACTTATTATCCATATTTCATCATTGTATTTTACTTTTATGTAAGCTTCATCCGGGTTTAACCAGAAGTTTGTTGCTCCATATAGTGTTTCTGGTCTGAATGTTGCTGCTACTAAGTATTCATCTTCTATTGGGAATTTGATGAGTGTTAATTCGTTTATTCCTACTCCTTCCCCTTCAAGTAAGTCATGGTCTCCTACCGGGTTGTCATCTGAAGGACAGTACTTTACGGGGTGTGATCCTTTTCTGACGAGGTCTTTGTCTTTAAGTTGTCTTATCTGCCATCTAACGAACTGTTTATAATGTGGGTCTATTGTTCTGAATTCTCTTCTCCAGTCAATGGAATATCCCATGTGTGTCATGTCTTCATGGTATTCTGAGCTAAAGTATTTTACTATGTATTCAGGATCTACAAATTTTTTCAGTTCGTCTTCTGGTACTTGGTGTACATTTTTGTAAATGTCTAAGGTCCATGGGTCCTGTCTTTCTATTCTTTTTGCTATTCCCACTACTGGTGCTCCTGTTACGTGCCATGCCATAGGGAATAAGACGTTGTATCCCTGCATTCTTTTAAATCTTGCATATACATCAGGTACTGTGTATGTTCTTCCGTGTCCTATGTGCATTGCTCCACTTGGGTATGGGAATGCTACTGTCACATACATTTTTTCCCTGTCATCCGGGTTTGATTCGAATAATTTTTCTTCTTGCCATTTCTTTTGCCATTTCTTTTCTAGTTCGGATACCATAGATTAAACTCCGTGTATTGTATTTTGTTATAAAAATGAAAATAATATTAATTGTTTATAATATTAATATTTATATCATTTACAATATTTTAATTTAATTATTTTTTCTGAAAGAAAGAGTTGGAGAGGAGTATTATTTGTTCTTTGTTTACTTTTTAAGTATTGGTGCCGTGTTTCTTTTATGTTCTGAATTATTGTATAGTCTGATTATTCGTTCCACTTCTGATTTTTCCATTGCCAGTATTTCTGCTATTTCTTTTTCGTCTTTTGATTCGTCCAGGTATAAGTATAATAGTCTGTCTATTTGAGGGTAGGTCATTCCCAATTCTTTTTCATCTGTTTGATTAGGAAGTAATCCTGCTGTTGGTGCCTTTTGTATTAGTGTGTCAGGTATGTTGAGTGCTTCTGCTACCCGGAATACTTCCTGCTTGTATAAGTCTCCGATTGGTGATATGTCTATTCCGCCGTCACCATATTTTGTGAAGTATCCTATGCTTAGTTCTGTTTTGTTTCCTGTTCCTATTACCAGACAGTTGTGGATTGCTGCATAGTAATATAATATTGTCATTCTTATTCTTGGTTTGATGTTTAGTGTTGCCAGTGTTTTGTTTGTTTCCGGCTGTGTTTTATTGTCACAGAGTGTCAGGAAATTGTTGTGTAATTGACCTATGTTTATTATGTTTTCTTCGATTTGAAGATTTTTCACTACTGTTTTTGCATCTTTTAAGTCCTGTTCGGGTGTTGTGTTTGATGGAAGTATGTATCCATGCACATTTGAAGAGCCTAATGCCTTTACTGCAAGGTATGCTACGACTGCCGAATCTATTCCCCCGCTTATTCCCAGTACGACGCCGTTGGTGTGTGTCTGTTCTACTTTGTTTCTTATGAAATCACATGCTTTTTCTATAAAGTTGTCTGCATCAAAATCAGGTAAGTTTATCATTTCTTTCTTCTTCCAGTTAATTGTTATTGTTAAATATTATTTTTATTTATATTAAAATTAATGAAATGGAATTAATAGAATTAAAATAACAAAAGTTTATTAAAGTAAATCTATAAATTAATAGTTATAGTTTACAGAAAAAGATAATTGAAAAAAAATATTGTTATAATTTATTCATTTGGAGGTAAATAATGGCATTTACAGATTTAGTTAAATTTAATAAGAAAAGTACCACATTTATTTTCATCGGAGGAAAAGGAGGTGTTGGTAAAACAACAGTTTCAGCCGCTACAGCATTATGGTGTGCCAGAATGAACAAAAAAACGCTGATTATTTCAACAGACCCTGCACACTCTCTTGGTGACTCCTTCGACAGACTTATTAAACATGTTCCAACCCCTATAACTCAGAATTTGGAAGCAATAGAAATAGATCCTGACATAGCTATGGATGAATATAAGGATAGGATGGAACAGCAGCAGAAATATAATGATGCTTTGGGAATGTTTAGTGAACAGTTAGATGTTATGAGTTCATCTCCATGTATTGATGAAGTTGCCGCTTTCGAGAAATTCATGGAATACATGACCAGTGACGAGTATGATGTTGTAATCTTCGATACGGCACCTACAGGCCACACACTAAGACTGCTTTCATTCCCTGAAATGATGGATTCCTGGATGGGAAAATTAATTAAGACCAGAACACAGTTAGGTCAGATGGCCAGCAAACTAAAAAACATTATACCATTCATGGGTAGTGATGAAGAAAACGCTGCAGAAATGGAAGAATTAAACAAGACAAAGGAAAGAATTTTACGTGCAAGGGAAGTGCTTACCGATCCGTCAAGAACTTCATTCAAGACCGTTCTTATTCCTGAGGAAATGTCCATTTATGAATCCAGCAGAGCAATGGATGCATTACATAAATGTAATATGAGTACTGACGGTATTATTGTTAACAAGATACAACCTGACAGTGCCCATTGTGAATTCTGTAAAGCAAGAAGGGACATTCAGATGAAACGTTTAGACACTATACATGACGTATTTGGTGAACAGATTATTGCAGAACTTCCATTACAGGCTCATGAAGTTAGAGGTATTGACCAGCTTTATGAAATATGTGATTTATTATATGGGTCTGATCCTGGAAATGGTCCTATTGCATTATAAATTAACCCCCAAAATATATCCTTTTTTTATTCATAAATTGAAAATTGTTTAATTATTTTTCAATATTACATTCCAGATAATTCTTTAGAGATATAGTATAGTTAAAAAGAAAGGTTGTGAATAATTGTTTTAATTATTGAAGTGTTCTCAATAGTTCAACAAGCTTATACTATACTTCTTAAGTAAAATAATCGGCCAAATTAATCTTTATAAATTAAATGAATAGGAATTTATTTTTCATATTAATTAATATTGTTAAAACATTAAACATTTTTAATATAAGTGAAAATTCTTATAGTAGAGCATAAAAGAGAGAAGTAGAAAGCATACATTTATATAAGAAATTAATAAAATATTAAAATATATGCATAAGGAGGTGGAAAAATAATGAGCGAATTACCAGTTGCTCCAGTAGGTAGACTGATTAAAAATGCTGGCGCAGAACGCATTAGTGATGATGCAAAAGTTGAACTG
>CAZUHM010000128.1:0-5516 GCA_964620575.1 uncultured Methanobacteriaceae archaeon
TAAAAGTATCTGTTGTGTTCCCTCCATTACTTCTACATTAAAGTTCTTCTTTAAACAGGCTTTAACACCAACAGCAATTATGCCTAGAGTATACAATGCATTACCTATTGTTACATTAATTGTTGTAGCAGCATTATTCTTAATATTAATGCCACCTGTAATGGTAGCTTGGGGTCCATTTGCTAGTATAGTAGCAGTAGTAGGTTTATTAAAAGTGGAAGAAGTTTTATACTTGTTCATGAGTTCATTCTCACAGTCACTTATGTCTAAAACAATGCCTTTCCCTGATCAATCTAAAGGTGGAAAACATTTAGATGCTAAACAATCATTCTTAGAACAAATAAGTGCAAATAGATCATTAAAACTTATCTCATACGGTAGTTTACCATTCTATTTAGCATTATTTATACCTGTAATAATGGCTGGTAGCATTGACTTAGTTGAAATTGTAAGATTCCAACAACTCAATGGTCCATTCTTATTCACATTACCAGGTATAATCGGTGCAATTGTGTTCTTTATAGGATTCATGATCATCTTAAATGCAAACCCATTTGCATACTTAGAAGGTCATTCTGATGTAATTCAAGGTCCTATCATGGAGTACATGTCAAAAACAAGAGCTCTCTATACAATTGCTCACGCATCCTTAATCTTTGTTGGAGCATGTATCTTTTCAACATTGTTCTTAGGAATGCCACCATTCATTGCTTTCACACCGGTATTGAATTTATCAATAATTATACCTATTATTTGTTCAATAATCATTACAATGGCAATTGCTGTAACTAGTGCATTCACACCTTTATTCACTAACCGTGAATTCTATCCAACAGTTATTGCAACAAGTATGATTGCAGTAGTGGGAATTATAACTGCTTGCTTAACAACTATCTTATTATAATAAGGTGATAATATGAAAATAGTGTTACGTGAACATCATATAATAGGTTTAGGTGGATACATTGTAGAACTCAGAACTTCATTCAGAAACTTAATTGTAGTAAATCATTCTGATGAACCAATTAAATTAGAAGTACCTGTTCTTAATGATCAATGGATAGAAGACCATGAAGCATTAGGTTTAGAAGTTATTCCAGTAATGGATGATTCTGACTTTTTGGTCACTTTCCAAATGGCTAAACATAAATTAGATGAAGAAAGAAAAGCATTAGGAAGTAATTAAGTTTACTTTCTATCATTTTTTTTATTATTTTTTTATATATCTATCAATTTTTCCTGATTTTCGACTATTTTTATCATAAATTTTTATTAACCAAAACTTTATATACTATAAAGAACTTAGGTATACCTAATTAGGTACAACTAATTATGTGTTAAAAAAATTTTTTATATTAACCTAATTAGACGTTAAATATTTTTTTGATTTGGAGAAAATCAGATATATAAACTTATATTATCCTCAGGAGGAATAAGACATGGCAAAAACAGTTGATGATTTACAACCAGGAGAAACTGGTATAATTAAGAAACATTCAGTTAAAGGAACTCTTGGTAAACATCTTAGAGAGATGGGTCTTATCAATGGTATTCCTGTAAAACTTGAAAGGAAAGCACCATTAGGTTATCCTGTTGAAATCAGAATTCAAGGGTTTTCTTTAGCCTTAAGAAAAGAAGAAGCTCAAGCAATTGAATTAGAATAATCTAATTAATTGTATCTTTTTATTATTTTATTAACTTATTAAACAAGCATTTTTTTGAGAAATAAATTTTGTTTATGATATTCACATTCAATATTGTTTAGGCAAACCTAAATTAATATAAAAAAAGAGGTATGACATGGAGAAACTAAAATTTTTACTTGCCGGTAATCCTAACGTAGGTAAAAGTTCTGTATTCAACCATCTAACAGGTATGAAACAGCACGTTGGAAACTGGCCAGGAAAAACAGTAGAATTAAAATCAGGTAGTTTCAATTTCGATAACTATGACATCGAGGTAATAGATTTACCTGGAAATTACAGTTTAACCCCATACTCAGTAGAAGAACAAGTTTCAAGAGATGCAATCATACATGAAGACAATGATGGAGTAATCAATGTCATTGATGCAGAAAACATTCAAAGAAACTTATATTTAACATTACAAATCATGGAAACAGGTGCAAATACCATACTTGCATTGAATATGTTAAATTATGCTGAAGAAGCAGGGTTTAAAATAGATATTAAAAAATTAGAAAAAACATTGGGAATTCCTGTAGTTGTAGTTGATGCAAGAGAAGGAATTGGATTAGACGATTTAGTAAAAGCAGCAATAAAATCCGCAAAAAATCCAGTAGATAATTCCGACAAACTAACATATGGTTTTGAATTAGACGACCATATTAATCAGGTAAAAAATTTATTCCCAAATCTTAAAGTAGGAACTGCTCCTGACAGTTGGACTGCAGTAAAACTATTGGAGGGTGATGATGAAATACTGGATTTAGCAGAACAATCACCTGATAAAGAAAACCTACGAAAAGTAACAGAAATAAGAAAACACTTAGAAGGAATATTTGATGGTAATGTAGATGATGCATTCATTGATGCTAGATATGGAGAAATAAATTCAATAATGAAAGAATGTGTACAAAGACCATCAGGTGAAAAAGAATCAATCACAGATAAAATCGATAGAATAGTTACTCATAAAATATTAGGACTTCCTATATTCCTGCTCATAATATTCTTAATCTTTTTCATAACATATACTATAGGAGCACCATTCCAGGATTTAATAGATGAATTCTGGGGAATTTTAGGTGCATGGTTATACTCAATATTCGGTGAAGGAATGGTATCCTCATTACTCATTGACGGAGTAATTGGTGGAGTAGGTGGAATATTAACTTTCCTACCAATCATATTCATACTGTTCTTCCTGCTTAGTCTTGTTGAAGACATAGGTTACTTGGCAAGAGCAGCATTTGTTATAGACAGATTAATGTATAAATTGATGGGATTATCAGGTAAAGCATTTATTCCTATGATTTTAGGATTAGGATGTAGCGTAACAGGTATCATGTCTACAAGAACATTGTCAAATGAAAGCGATAGAATTTCTACAATGTTGGCCGTGCCATTTATTTCCTGTAGTGCAAGAGCACCTATATATGCATTATTTACGGCAGCATTCTTTGCAAGTCCATTGGATCAGACAATAGTAACATTTGCTTTATATATACTGGGTATGATTGTAGCAATCATTGTTGCTAAAATACTTAAATCATCAGTATTTGCAGAAGAATCTGCTCCATTTATCATGGAACTTCCTCCATACAGAATACCTACACTTAAAAGTGCAGTACTTCACATGTGGGAAAGAGGATTCTTATTCATTAAAAAAGCAGGAACTATTATACTTGGTACATCCGTATTGGTTTGGTTATTAGCTAACTTACCACCTGGAGTAGAATATGGTTCTGTTAACAGTATAATCGGTATGGTCGGTAACTGGGTTGCACCTATATTTGCACCATTAGGATTTGGATTCTGGCAGGCAGCTGTAGCATTAGTATTCGGTATAATGGCAAAAGAAATTGTAGTAAGTACATTCGGTACTTTATTCTCATTAGAAGAAGATGATGAGGAAGGTATTACAGGTGTATTAGGTGATATGTTCACACCATTATCTGCAATTTCATTCATGGTATTCACATTATTATATGTTCCATGTTTCGCAGCACTTGGTGCAATCAAAGAAGAATCCAACTCTTGGAAATGGATGTTTGTATGTGTAGGGTTATGTGTTGCTATAGCATATGTACTTTCACTTATCGTTTACCAAGGTGGATTATTATTAGGATTTACCTAAATAAAATAGTATCTCCCTACTATTTTTTTTTAAATTAAAAAGAGGTGTTAAAATGATAATCGGAGTAAATACTAAGAAATATCCTGGAAAAAACAAAAAATAATCATGTATTGATTTAAAAGATATTATGTTCTATTATGACACATTATTTAGATGTCATATAGATATTCATTCATCTCCAGTTTAAGAGAATAATTTTTTTTATGATTTAGTTTAAAGATATTTAAGGAGAATAACAGTTATGTTACAATGTATGATATGTGGACATAAATTTGACGAACAAAAAGTAGATAGAGCACAATGTAATTGTGGTTTTGACTGTCATGGGGCTAATGTACCATGTCCAAACTGTGGTATTGATGTAATGGTTCCAAAAGAGTTAAGAAAAAACGTGGAAAGTTTTGACAAAGAATCATTCTTAAGCAGATTAAAAAATACTTTAAGATAATTGATTAAAACAGTCAAGGAGGAATAATAAAATGTTATCATGTAGATTATGTGGACATGAATTCGATGAAACAAAGGAAGAATTACTGGACTGTACTTGTGGCTGTGGTGGAGATAAAGTTCTCTGTCCTAATTGTGGTTATGAAGTACGTTTACCAAATGATGCCCGACCAAAGAAAGTTAAAAAACAAGAAGAAATGGGCTTCTTTGGAAAAGTAATGAAAAGATTCCGTATGGATAGTTATTAATCTCCATCTATTTTTATTTAAAAGAAATTATTATTATTCTGCTATTTTTATTGTTCTACAGAATTTAATCTAAAAATTATTAAAAAAAGAAATGTTTTGGTTTAATTATTATTGTGGGATGTGTTTTTTGGATATTGTCTCTTCAAGGGTATTTATTATCAAATGGTGAATTATATTTTTTTACGCTTGAAATATGTTTAGGGGTCTTTTATTGTCAATAGTTATTTTTTACATTATAATCCAGACAATATCCTTTGAAAATATTTTATTTGATGTGGTTTTTTCTCCACAATTATTATATATTACCCCATAGTATATAAAGATTACTTTATTTTTTTTAAATGATTTTTTATTTCTTCGTTATGATGACATTTATTTTCAACTTTATAAAGTGTTATAAACATTCTAAAACATACTATATAACTAGAAAAATTACACATAATTATTTTGGACCACTTAATTAAGAAGTGATAATGATGGCAGATGCAATTAATATAACAACAATAGATAAACCGGGCGTATTAAGAAAAGTGACAGATTTTCTTGCTAAAAAAAATATAAACATAACCTATACGCATATGCATATGGATGAAACAGGACACGGTCACACATACATAGAATTAGAAGATGTGGATGATATTAATCAGGTACTTGACGAATTAATTGAATTTGAAGAGGTAACAGAAGTAAACAAATCACCATCTATGGATCAGGTATGGGGAAAAAGAATAATCATCATAGGTGGAGGAGCACAAGTATCACAGGTAGCACTGGGAGCAATAACTGAAGCAGACAGACACAACATCAGAGGAGAACGCATCAGTGTGGATACAATACCCTTGGCAGGAGAACAGAAACTTGCAGAGGCAGTAAGAGCTGTAGGAGGTCTGCCAAGAGTTGGAGTACTTGTATTGGCAGGTTCATTAATGGGCGGTTCAATCGTTGATGCAATAGATGAAATAAAATATAATTATGGTGTAAAAATAATAAGTTTGAATATGG
>CAZUHM010000129.1:0-5370 GCA_964620575.1 uncultured Methanobacteriaceae archaeon
TATTTTAAATTTATTAGTATAATTAGCGAACGACTGTACTTGATAAATCAGTTATAAAAGTATTACATAACGAACATTTATAATGATAACTTTTAACTTCAACATCGTTAAACTATAAAAATGCAAAGTTCTATATTTTAAATAATGTTTATATACGTGTCTTCTTCCACATTTAGGACAAATACGTATAATTTTTTCTAAAATAGGAACACCTTTTTTATAAGATACTTCAACATTATTGGATAATTCATTAATCTTTTGAATCAATTAGCTTCATTTGCTTCAATTGTTCTAGTTTCATCTTCAAAACTGAAAAATATTTGTTGACCTTAAGTGTAACAACATATTAATGTATGTTGATTTATTTGTTTCATATTAATTAATCTGCTTTTTTTAGTATAAACCTTATTTAGCATTATTTTCAAATATAAAAACATTATTACCAATAATTACTATCTTTAATAATTAATTCGAAATAAAGATTAAAAAAAGCAAGCAAAAAAAGGTTATAATGTATATGAGTAATTTTATCTATAAAAATTTAACAAAAACAAATAATTTAAATTAATACAAAAAAATAATATGAAAAATAAACCTACATTATAACTTAAAGAATCTTATAATTTTGTGTTTTAAAGCTCAAATTTATTGTTTTTTAGTAGAAGTAACTATCACTAATTAAAAGATTATATTTTTTCATGTTTTTATATAATATTTTTTTTGTGTGTGTAATATTGTTTTGGTTTTTTCCTTTTTGTAGTTTTCTTTGTCATCAGTATTTTGTTTGTAGCTTTATTATTTTCTTATTTGTTGTTTGTTTTGATTAGAATGTACTTATATTATTGTTATTTTTTTGTGGTATTTTTAGTTTTTCTGTTTTTTTATTGTTTGATGTATATGTGTTAGTTAATTTTAGTGTTTTTGTGTATTTTATGGTTTTAATAGTTTAATGTTGTTGTTTTTTCTGTTTTGTTTGTTGTTGTGTTTTTTGGTTATGTTTGTTCTGTTGTGTGTTTTATTTTGTTTTTAGTAGATTTTTGTTTTGGTTTACGCGTATTGTTTTGATTAGTCGTAATTTTTTTTGTGAAAAAAAAGATTAAAAGATAGGGGTGAGAAATGATTAATTTTGTTTGAATTCTAATTCTAGTAGTATTACTGGGTATTCTAGTTCGAAGTTTGTGAGTATTTGTGGGTGTACTTCTCCGAAGTATCCGCTTAGTGTGAATGGTGTTTTTTCATCCATTGCTTCTACATTGAATTTTGCACTTCTTCCTTTGATAAATATACTGTCTTCATAATCTTCCAGTAGTATGTTGAAGCCTAGATTAGAAATTATTGATTCTATGTATGATTTTATTGTTGTGAGATTAGCGTTGGATGATATTTCTACTCCTGCTAGTTTTTTGACTGTTTTCATCTTTGTTTCGGCTGTTTCATCTATGTAAACTACATCACCTATTTCAAAGATTTTTTGTGGCAGTTCTTCGTGTTTGTTATTCTGCAGGAATTCTAGTAGGCTATTTACCAATGATTTTCTTATCATTGTTCTGTCTTGTGTGATTGGTTGTGCTACTGTGACTCTGTCTTTTTCCACATCTTTTCCCAGTTTTGTGTAGTGTTGTTCTTCACTTGTTAGCATTAAGCTTTTTATTTCTGTAAATCCCAGTCCGATCATTATTTGTTCTAGTGTTTTGTCGAATTCTCTTTTTGGATCAGGTTGTGCTACTGTTGCGAAGTTTGGTAAATCTGCTGGTAGTTCGTTGAATCCATATCCTAATGCTATGTTTTCTATTATGTCTACTTCGTGTAGTATGTCTATTCTGTATCTTGGTACAGTTACTATTACCAGTTCTTCATCGATTTTTTCTGCTTTGAATCTTGTTTTTTCCAGAGTTTGCACTATTTTTTCTGCTGTTAGTGGCATTCCAATATATTGTGATGCTGTGCTTGTGTGTACTTCTATTGTTTGTGGTTTGAAATCGGGATATTTTATGTTTTCATGATAAAGGTATTCAACTGTCATTTCTTCTATTGTCACATTTTCGTGTTCTGCGAGATTGCTTGCTATTATGTTTAATGTGTTTGTTACTGCATTTAGGTCTGTTCCTGTTACGTCTATGAAAAGGTTTGTTGTTTCTGTTGTGAGTTTTGTTTTGTCACTGTTTATTATTGGTGGCATGCTCATTATATGATTTTCTGAGTCTACTATTAGTGGGTAGTATTCTTTGTCTTCAAGTAGGTGTGAATATTTTTTTCCTTTGTCATGTGTTTCCAGTATTTGTCTTAGTGTTAGTTCTTCCTGTGAGTCTAGAGCTATGAATTTGTCTTCATCAGGTTTTCCTGCTTTGTAGTAGAATGGTCCTGTGACTTTATCCAAATCATGTATTCCTATTGCTACTTTTTTTCTATCTCTTCCTATTACCCAGTGAAGATGTTCCTGAAATTCCATTAGGTTTACTAGTTCTTCTTCATCTATTGTTATTCCTTTTATTAGACATGTTGCGACATATGGTCTTATGTTTTCTAGTTTGTCATCTACTGTTATTGTTTGTTTTGTTTCTTTTATCGCGTATTCTGGTAGGCCTGTTTCTATTTCCAGGTATCCTTTTAGTGATCTTACTATCCCTTCTATGCTGTAGTAGTCTGGCCTGTTTGGGAAGAATTCTACTTTTACTTCTTCGTCTGTATATCCTTCAACATCACTTGATATCATTGGCAGGATGTTTATTAGTTCTTCATTTTCTAGTGTTTTTCCTAGTTGTTTGTATAATTCTTTGTATGTGAAATTTATTACTGGCATATTATATTATTCCTATTGTTTTATGAAAAGATATTAAATAAAATTATTTTTTTGGGTAGTTAAATGGTGGTCAGTTTTTAGTTCATTTTTTTAGAGTGAGAGTATTATCATGAAAAATATTGATTCTATAACGAAGTGTAATGATCTGTGCTGTAGTGAGTTCATTTCCAATTCGAAGAAGTTATGATAGACGTCAATACAGAAGTGTATTGTTCCTGCAAGCACTCCTATTGTTAGTGACTGAAATACGAGTGAAAGTATGATGAAGTGAAATATTGCCTCCAATACTTCATGTACTATCCATGTTACGAATGATGATTTTACGATGTTGTGAATTACTTCTCCCAGTATAATGTAGAAGTCACTGAATGTGTGCCATATTATACCGTGCAGTATGTCAGAAAAGGCAAGTACTATGACTATATAAAACCATTCCAAATTCATTTTATCAGTTCTCCCAGCACATTTATATTATTTTATATTTATGTATTTTTCATTAATTAAATGTTGGTACATTTATTTTTTATATTATGTCGAACATAAATAAAAAGTAGCAAATTACATTTTATGCACATAAAGGTTGAATTAATAATATGTTTTCTAAGATAACTGAGAAGATTTTAGGGCTAAGTAAAAAGTACAGTTTTTATAAGACAAACTATGAACGACTTAATGATGAAAACAAGAATATGAAAGAACAATTGAATAATCTAATTGAGAGTAATGAACGTATTGTTGAAGCACTAGTTTCTAACCAGCAAATACTTGTAGAAAAGTTTAACCATAACAATGAACTGCTTGAAGAGATTGAGGAAATGAATCTTCGCATTGAGAAAAGCTCTGCTTATACCAATATTAAACTTGATACAAAATTTGATAATGTTGAACGTTTACTTATGAAATACTCTGATGAATTATATGACAAGCCCAGTCAAAAAGAGAACGAGGAATAAGATAGAATATATTTTTTTATTTAATGAATTAACATTGTGAAATGTTATATATTATGAAAAATAAAACATATTACATAAAAGGATATATTTAAATAGAAAAGAGACGAGGGAGGCCAAATACTATGAAACCACCATGTGAAATAGTAGTATGGTATGTGATACCATCAATAAGATCAAAACTCGCAAAAGAACTACTTAAACTTGGAATGAAACAGAAAGACATATCGAAACTTTTAGACATTACACAACCTGCAGTAAGCCAGTACATAAGTGATAAAAGAGGCCATGAAATAGATTTCGAACCAAAAGTAGATGCATACATTAAAAAAATGGCCAAAGATATGCAATCAGGCGAAATAAAACCAATAGATCTCATACCAAGATTCTGTCAAATATGCAAAACAATAAAAACACAGGAAGTACTCTGTCAATTACACAAGGAAAAAGTAAACATACCAACATACTGCAATGTATGTATGGGAAGCGAATCTGACACATGCATATCTGATTTACAGAACGAACAAATATAAAATTATAATTATTTCAGTATACTATATTTTTTTATATTAATAACCTCTTTTCTCATTTTTCACGATTTTTTAGGTTGTGTGACAACATTCATTGATGACATTTTTTTATTAGTTTATATTTCTTTATTTTTAATTATATTTATTATATTTTAATATTTTAGTCATGTTTTTTGTTTTGAAGTTTTATTTAATTATAACTATTATTTTATAAGTATATTTATGATTGCATTTAAACAGTATTAAGGTAATTTATTGAAAAAAAAATATTTTTTTGAAACCATTAACTATAGTCATAATAACAATTTAACCAATTTAGATAGATAAGTATTTATGGAAGTAAAACATGTGTTGTATCAATTAATATAATATTTACAACGAATATGTTAAAACTTTCATACATTATTAAAGAATGAAACATTATTGATTTAGAATGGTTAATGCTTTAAAAAATATGGAAAAGAAACTATTAAAAGGAAGATAAAGGAACAAATTTAAGAAGTTAAGTGCTACAATAGAATTTTTCAACTAACTCAAAATATCATACACACTCCAATGAGGTGTGTGACAATTGTGTGCGTCTTTAGAACAGTTGTTCATTAAATTCGAATTGAAATTTTAACTTTTTATTCTATTTTTTTATGTTATATTTATTATTGTTTTGTTGTTTGTTTGTTCATTTAGTTCTATGTTGTGTATTTTTTCTATGTTTTGTGCTGTGGCCATGAGTGTTTGCTGCATTTTGTATTTTCCAGACCTATTAAATGGATATTTTCTGTCTTTTAGTGTGTATTTATTGTATGTGAAGTGTGATTCTACCATTGTCATCCGTTTCTTGTATTGTGTTTGTCCTCGGGGTGTTTCAAATTTATATACTAGTAATTCTTTGGCTTCGCTTGTCATAATCGGTTAATACTTTTCCTGTCATTTTATCTGTTAGGTATATATCTTTAGAAGGACAGTTACTGCATTCGTATGTGTAATAGATTTATTCTATCATTGTATTTTCCAGGATAAACGGCAGTAGTACATTGTGGTCACCTGATTTTTTTTTGGTGTTTTTGAAAAAGTCAGTAGGGGGTTTTAATTT
>CAZUHM010000130.1:0-5346 GCA_964620575.1 uncultured Methanobacteriaceae archaeon
ATTAACCAAAGAAGATGTATTAGCAGTTCTTGAACAAGAAAAACCTGAAGGTGTAATTGTACAGTTTGGTGGACAAACATCAATCAACCTTGCAGAAAGTCTTAATGATGCAGGAATAAAAATCCTGGGAACACCATTCGAAAGTATTGACATGGTAGAAGACAGGGAACAATTCACAGAAGTATTGAATGAATTAGGTATACCACAAGCAGATTACGGTATAGCAAACTCATATGACGAAGCAAGAGATGCAGCACATAAAATTGGATTTCCGGTACTTGTAAGACCATCATACGTACTTGGTGGACGTGCAATGGAAATTGTGTATGATGACAATGAACTGGAAGAATATATGAAAGAAGCTGTTAGAGTTTCAAAAGAACATCCAATTCTAGTAGACAAGTTCCTGGAAGACTCCATAGAACTTGATGTGGATGCATTATGTGATGGTGATGATGTATATGTATGTGGTATAATGGAACACATCGAAGAAGCAGGTATACACTCAGGTGATTCAGCATGTGTAATTCCACCACAATCAGTTTCCCAGGACATCATAGACCAAGTAGAAGAATACACACGTAAATTAGCATTAAGACTTGGCGTAGTAGGACTTATCAACATACAATATGCAATCAAGATGAATCCTGAACCAAAATTGTACATCATCGAAGCAAACCCTAGAGCAAGTCGTACAGTTCCATTCGTAAGTAAAGCAATAGGAATACCTTTAGCAAAAATCGCTTCAAAAATTATGTTAGGTTCTAAACTTTCCGACTTTGATTTAGTAAACTATGCAGATATTGACCACGTAGCAGTTAAAGAATCAGTATTCCCATTCCTTAAAATCCCTGATGTAGATTCAGTTCTTGGTCCGGAAATGAAATCCACAGGGGAAACAATGGGTATAGATAAGAACTTCGGATTAGCATACTACAAATCACAGCTATCTGCAAGTAACAACCTCCCGACCGAAGGTAAAATATTCATCAGTGTACGTGACATGGACAAACCAAAAATTTCACCAATAGCCAAGAAAGCTCAAGAATTAGGATTTGACTTAATAGCAACAAAAGGTACAGCAGAAGCAGCACCGGGTATTGACATTGAAATCATCAGAAAAGTAAGTCAAGGTTCTCCAAACATTCGTGATGCAATGCTTAATGGAGAAGTTGCATTCTTAATTAATACTCCTAGCGGAAAACAGTCTGCAGATGATGGATATATCATAAGAAGATTGGCAATTGAATTGGGTATACCATATGTAACCACAATTGCAGCAGCAAATGCAGTACTTAAAGCTATTGAAGAAGCAATTAATGGTGAATTAACTGTCAAATCATTAAATGAATATGCAAAATAACTTTACCCTTTTAATCCCCCTTTTTACACACTTTTTTTGAGATGATTTTTGTCATGATTACTATAAAAAATGGGTTGGTCCTAACAGGACATACCTTGAAAGCAATTGAAACAAATGTTATAATTAACGATGAAGGAAGAATAATTAAATTATCACCTAACTATGAAGAAGGTGAAATAATTGATGCTACAAATTGTATAGTATTACCTGCCTTTATAAATGCACATATTCACATAGGTGACTCCATATCAAGAGATGTAGGTGATGGATTATCAATACAGGAACTGGTAGAACCACCAAACGGACTAAAACATCAAATACTAAGAAAAGCTTCAGATAATGAAATAATAGAATCAATGCACGAAACTGCTAAGGAAATGTTATACTCTGGAACAAGCACATTCATAGACTTCAGAGAAGGTGGAATAAAAGGAATAAACCTCTTAAAACAGGCAATATATGACCTGCCAATAAATGCATGCATACTCGGAAGAAGTGATAAATACTATAATCCTACAACAACACCTGAAGAGGCAAGACTAATAACCAGAGAATTACTGCAGCACTGTGATGGAATAGGATTAAGTGGAGTGCAAGATGTAGATCCTGAAATAATGTTACAAATAGCTGAAGTCTGCAACCAGGAAGATAAGTTGGCCGTCATTCACGTAGCAGAATATTATCAACTGCAGGAACAGTCAGTACAGCTAACAAATCAGACTGAAATAGAAAGAGCTCTGAAAGCAGGATTCACAACACTGGTACATGCAACACACCCAATACTACAGGACCTGGATTTACTTGATGCATCAAGTCCGATTGTTGTAGCATGTCCACGTTCAAACGGAATGCTGTCTGTAGGAATACCTCCTGTGAGTGCATACGTGGAAAATGATATAGATGTCGCATTAGGAACCGATAATGTAATGTTTAATCAGCCGGATATGTTCAGAGAAATGGAATATACACTAAAAGCAGTAAGAGCTTCCTATCAAAACAAGATAACAGCATATGATGTACTGAAAATGGCTACAATCAACGGCTTCAAGATATTGGGTAAAGATATAAGCATAAAGGAAGGTAACATCTCTGACATTCTCATCATAAAAAGAAAATCTGATGATCCTTACTTGTCAATAGTTAACAGATCATCACCTGAAGACATAGTTAACTTCATAATGGGAAATCAGATGTAATCATAAATCTGATTCAACATAATCGATTTCTTTAACCTTCTTATTTTTCTTCATTTCATTATTGTTTTTTTCTTCTAATTCATCGATATTAATAAAATGTTTTTTTAGTGTATTTCTGATATCTTCTGGAATAACCATACTTTCCTGTCTGATAAAATCAAAGTAAACCATAGTTGCCTTACCATTGGAACGTAACTGGCCATTCTGCCATGATTCATGAAGTACTGTAAAAGAGGTTTTACCTACCTTAGTCACATATGTTCTAATTTCAACATCATAACCAAAATAAGTCTGCTTCAAATAATTAAAATCCATATGAACAAGAATTAAATTCCATTTTCTGTATGTTAATTCATAAGTTGGATTAAAAATTTCAAATATGTCATTACGTGCAGTTTCAAACCATAGAGGTAATGCAGTATTTGTGATATGTCTCATACCATCGGTATCTCCAATTCGTGGAGTAATTATTGTTTTAAACATGAAAATCAATTTCCTAAAAAAAATATTTTGGAGGTTAGTTAATGGTTCTATTTAACTGAGAACTAATATCGTAGCTATCATTAGACCCACCACCAGAACTTGAATTGGTGGTGTTCTTAGTATAATTTGTATAATTCTTTGAAGGTGTAGTATAAACTACAGTTTTCGGAATTGTTAAATTGATACTGATATTGGTTGGCGTAAAGTCATTTTCATTAATTACACTAACAGTATCAACAGGAGTACTTACTGAAAAGGGTACAAGCTCCTGACTAAATTCCTCTCCAATATGGCACATTCCACAAAGTGCTCCGCAACCGAAAGCAAGGATACTTATGAATAAAATTACAACAAGTCCACCATAAGATTTTTTCTTCATAGTATCACGAACATTACATATTATCTGACAGTAACAGATTTAGCTAAGTTCTTTGGTTTGTCCGGATCAATGTTTCTTTTAACACTGATGTGATATGACAGTAATTGTAAGTCTATAATGTATATCAGTGGTGCTATCAGTTCATCAATTTCTGGATTGAACAGTATCTTGTCAGTTTTATTACCAAGATTATCATTTTCTGAAGCAAGTATAATCATGTCTGCTCCACGTGATTTGATTTCTTCAAGATTACTGAGTGTTTTTGCATAACTAGGTCCTGGTGGTAGTATTCCAACTACAGGAATTCCATCTTCAATTAGAGCTAGAGGACCATGTTTTAGTTCTCCTGCAGGATATCCTTCTGCATGTATGTATGTGATTTCCTTAAGTTTCAAGGCCCCTTCAAGCGCTGTAGGATAGTTAAATCCTCGTCCTATGTAGAAGAAGTCTCTTGCATCTTTGTATTTTTCAGCAATTTCTATCAGTTGTCCTTCTCTTGCTATTGATTCTGCTGCAAGGTCTGATATTGTGTAAAGTTTTTCTATGAGTTCTTCGTTTTCTCCTAAGTGTGCAACAAGTAAGTATATACATATTAATTGACTGAGATATGTTTTTGTTGCTGCCACTCCTATTTCAGGACCTGCTCTGGTATATATTACATGGTCTGCTTCTCTTGTGATACTGCTTCCCACTACATTAACTATAGCTAATGTTTCTGATATTTCATTTGCCTTTTTAAGTGCCTGTAGAGTATCTGCTGTTTCTCCACTTTGGGTTATGAATATTACTAGTGTGTGGTCATCCAGAGTATTTTCAAAGTATTCAAATTCTGATGCTAATATTACTTCTGTAGGTTTGTGCAGTTGCGTTTCTATGAGATATTCTCCTACAAGTGATGCATGATAGCTTGTTCCACATGCAACGAAGTAGATTCTGTTGAAGTTTTTGAATTTGCTTACGATTTCCTTAATTTTGGATGATTCGGATAACGTGTCTTTTATTACCTGTGGTTCTTCATTTATCTCTTTAAGCATGAAGTTTGGATATCCACCTTTTACTGCCATTTCATCAGTCCAGTCTACCGTGACAAATAATTATTCAACAGTGTTAATATCTTTGACCATTATTGTTACTTTGTCCTTTTCCAGTTGTATTATTTCGTCATCGTCTAGGTATATGACCTCTTTGGTTTCATTGAGTATTGCAGGAACATCTGATGCTAGGAAGTTTCCGTTTTTGCTTACTCCTACAATTAATGGACTTTCTTTTCTTGCTCCTATTATTTTGTTTGGCTCTTCTGTACTGATAACTGCTAAAGCATATGATCCTACCAGGTCTTTTATTGCTAGTTGTGTGGATTTTAATAGGTTATTTCCTTTTTTCATATATTTTTCTATTAAGTGGGGGATTACTTCTGTGTCTGTTTCTGATTTGAATGTGTGACCTTCTTGTATGAGTTGTTCTTTGAGCTCTTTGTAGTTTTCTATGATTCCGTTGTGTACTACGCTAATTTTGTTGTCACAACTGTTATGTGGGTGTGCATTTTCTTTGGTAGGGTTTCCATGTGTTGCCCATCTAACGTGTGCAATTCCCATATTTCCATCTATTGCTTTCAAATCAATTTTTTCATCAACCTCATCGATTTGTCCACTACCTTTTTTGACATTGATCTTATCTGTGAGGGTAGCAATTCCTACTGAATCATATCCCCTATATTCTAATTTTTTTATAGAATCAATTATTGTAGGTGCTGCTTCTTTATTTAATATACATCCGACTATTCCACACATTATTTAATCACCTAAATTATAGTAAATTACTATTTTATTTTTTCTTTATATTATGATTATATATTATTTAATTCATAGATTATAATACTTATCGTTTACAAAGATAATAGTAATTAAAAGAAGATATCAATATTA
>CAZUHM010000131.1:0-5330 GCA_964620575.1 uncultured Methanobacteriaceae archaeon
CTTGTTGAACAGTAATAGTATCAAATCTCCAATAGTTTAGACTTATTATTTATTATATAATTATTAATTTATAAAATAAAGTGTTTTTGAGGAAATAAAGAGTAAAAAAAATTAAAAAAATAATATGGTGAGGATTATATGTTTAAGTATCTTTCACGTTCATAATCAAATACCTGGACCCTATAATCATCCCATTCTTGACGTTTAATGTTGTAGAATTGATTATATACGTAATCGCCCAGGGCGTTGATGACAACATCGTCTTTTTCCAGGGAGTGATATGCTTCCCATAGACTGGTTGGTAGTGTATCAATACCTTTTTCTAACAATTCTTCAGGAGAGTATGCGAAAGCGTTGAACTCGGTAGGTGCTCCAGGATCTATTTCATTATCCATACCATCCAGTCCTGCTTCTAACAATACAGCGAATGCTAAATATGGATTACATGATGGGTCTGGTGATCTGCATTCTATTCTTGTTCCTATTCCTCTGGATGCTGGTATTCTTAGTAAAGTTGATCTGTTTTTAAAGCCGTATGCAATATAACAAGGTGCTTCATAGCCTGGTACTAAACGTTTATATGAATTTACTGTAGGTGAAAGAATTGCTGATAATGCTTTTGCATGTTTTAATAATCCGCCGATGAAATAATATGCTTCCTGTGATAGCTGTGTTTCTGTATCAGGATCGTAGAAAATATTTTGTCCATCTTTGAATAGACTCTGATTACAATGCATTCCACTACCGTTTACACCGTAAAATGGTTTAGGCATGAATGTAACATTATATCCTAAGTTATCCACTAATGCTTTGATTGCCTGTTTGAATGTAATTACTGCATCAGCTGTTTTTAATGCATCATCAAATCTGAAGTCAATTTCATGCTGTCCCGGTGCTGCTTCGTGATGACTTAATTCAATATTGAAGTCTAATTTTTCAAGACCTAATACGATTTCTCGTCTTATATCTGTTCCTTGGTCTAATGGTTCTACGTCAAAATAATCTGCACTGTCTGCCGGCATGTATTCTCCATTTTCATCCTGTTCGATTATGAAGAATTCTGGTTCAGGACCCATATTGAACTGATATCCTCTTTCTTCTGCTTTTTTTAAGGATTTTTTCAATACTCCTCTTGGATCTCCTACAAATGGTGATCCGTCTGTATTGTATATGTCACATATGAACCTGCAGGTTCCTTTGTCTTCAGGTCTCCACGGTAGTGTTGAAAAGGTTGTTATATCGGGTTTTAATGCCAAATCACTGTCATTTATTCCAACAAATCCCGGTACTGATGAACCGTCAAACAATAATCCATCGTTAATAATATCTTCTGCATCGTCTGGTTTTTTTAATGATACTGCCATACTTTTTGGGATACCATGAATATCTGAAAATTGTAATCTTAAAAATTTTGAACCAAATTCATCTATCTGTTTGATAATTTGGTCGATTTTATCATCTCTTTCGGACATAAATTATTCTCCTATTAATTTATTCAATGTTAAGAAGTATACTATTTATTTTGTTATTATTTACTTATTTCTTTTTAGGTAAAAATAGTCGGAAGTACACTTCTTATTTAGTATAATATTAAAGTAAAAAGTTTATCTTATCTAAAAATTCAAAGAAGAGGAAAAAGAATAAAATCAGAAAATTAAAAATCAACTATTTTGAAAGAAGAAATATCAAAAATGTCCCATAATAAAATTTTAGGTGCTAATATAATTTCTTCACGTCCTATAATGTATTTTATTGTTTCATTAACCTGTAATGATGCAAATATTGCAGGAGTAGTTCCTAAAACTTGTGGTTTTTTGGAACTTATAGTTAACAGATATTTTTTAACTTCATCATCCAATTCTTTATTAAATGATTTAAGATTAAATAATTCTTCATAACTAATAGAATCCGGTTCAAATACTGTCAGTTGTCCTTGTGTTTTGTCAACTGCTGCATGTACAAAGAGCATATTCTGTTTTTTAGCTTCTCTAGAAATCATTACTCTTGTAAAAACATTATCTACTGCATCAACTAGTATTTTATTGCCTGAAAAAATTTCAGATATATTCTCTTGATTAACTGATAAATTATAAGCTGTAATATTGACATTAGGATTAATTTTTTTCATCGCTTCTTGTGTTGAATCAGCCTTGGATTTGCCAATAGTATCTAGATTACTTCTTACTTGCCTATTTAAGTTTGTTTGATCAAAGACATCCTGGTCCACAATAGTTAAGTTTTCGAATCCTGAACGAACAAATTGTTCAATAATTGTTCCACCCAGTCCACCGCAGCCAATTATAAGTACTGGCGTAGTTCTTAATTTTTCCTGTTCTTCCGGAGTAAATATTTCAATTTGTCGAGAAATCATATCATCATATAAATCAGTCATAGATTAACCTCTAATAACATTTATTAAAATGCTTGTAAAAATAAGTATGTGATTAAAGATATATAACAATTGTTATATTTCTTTGGATAAAAAAAATGTAAAAAACCTACAAAGAAAAAAACATAATAATACTAACTGAATAAATCAATTAGATTATCATAACTCATACTAAAATAGTATAAGTGCCGGGGGCGGGATTCGAACCCGCGGCCTCACGGTATCCCAGGAAAAAGTCAGAGCTATGCTTAAAACCCTATGAGCCGTGCGCTCTAACCAGCTGAGCCACCCCGGCGTGGCACATAATAATTTATGTAGAATAACGTATATATACTTTATGGTTTAAAATTAAAGTTTTAAGAAGAAATAAACAGTAAAATCTTAAAAAAATTGATTAATAAGATAAAACAAATAATATTTAAGAATACACATAATAATAACAAATAATTGAAAAAGTGGTAGAAGGTTTGTGAAATGACACAATTGATAGAAGCAAGAAACGGAAATATAACACCAGAAATGGAATTTGTTGCAAAAAAAGAAGATATAAATGTTGAATTGTTAAGAAAATATGTTGCTTCTGGTAAAGTAGTTATCCCTAAAAATAACACTTACGACACATTACCCACAGGTATTGGAAAAGGATTACATACAAAAATCAATGCAAATATAGGTTCATCAACAGAAATGGAAGACATTAACATAGAACTAGAAAAAGTTGATGTACTTGTTAAATATGGTGCAGATGCAGTGATGGATTTAAGTACTGGTTCTAAACTAGAAGAAATAAGAAAAGCAATAAGAAAAAAAACAAACATTCCCCTTGGAACTGTTCCGATCTACCAGGCCGGAGTAGAAACCAGAAATGAAGGACTTGCCGTTGTAGATATGGACGAAGATGCAATATTCAAAGTAATTACAAAACAGGCAAAGGAAGGAGTAGATTTCATGACGGTACATTGCGGAATAACCAGAGAATCCATTGAAACTGTGAAAGATTCTGAAAGGTTGATGGGAATAGTAAGTAGAGGTGGAGCATTAACAGCAGCCTGGATTATGCATAATGAAAAAGAAAACCCTTTACATAAAGATTTTGATTACCTATTAGAAATATGCAGGGAATATGATGTAACATTATCATTAGGTGATGGTTTAAGACCTGGCTGCATACATGATGCAACAGATATAGCACAAATCAGAGAATTGACAACATTAGGAAGATTAGTAAAACGTTCAAAAGAAGCTGGAGTACAAGTGATGGTAGAAGGTCCAGGTCATGTACCAATAACACAAGTTAAAGCAAATATGCAGATACAGAAAACTATTTGTGATGAAGCTCCATTCTACGTGCTTGGACCATTGGTAACCGATCGTGCTCCAGGATATGATCATATTACAGCAGCAATCGGAGGCAGTATCGCCGGAGCAAGCGGTGCAGATTTCTTATGTTACGTTACTCCCGCAGAACATTTATGCATACCAAACATAGAACATGTGAAACAAGGAGTTATCGCTTCAAAAATTGCTGCAGAAGTTGCGGATATTGCCAAAGAAATCCCAAGTACCATGAAAAAAGAAAAAGAAATGGCCATAGCCAGAGATAACTTTGATTGGGAAAAACAGTTTGAATTGGCAATTGATGGCAAAACGGCAAGAGAATATTATGAAAGTGCTGAAACCTCAGATGATGAAATGTGCAGTATGTGTGGAGATTTCTGTGCTATAAAAATGGTTAAAGATCATGAGAAAAAATAATATTTTAACAAAAATATTTATTATATATTAACTACAGAAATTAATTCATAATGAATTAAATGATATAAGGGAAAGATATTAAGGAGGGAATCTATTGGCACGTAAAAACAAAAAAACATTACCTGCAAGTGGAGCTGGTATTGTTAGATATTTCGATGATGAAACAGCAGGAATTAAACTTTCTCCAAACCAAGTTATTATCGGAGCTATTATCATAGCATTGATTTGTATTGCATTAAGATTTACAACTTATGTAGGTTATTAAACCTTCAACCACTTTTTTTAAGCAACTGTCTGATATTAATCACTTTTTTTAATACATAAAATTTTTATTAAGTATATTTAATATTTTATAAAAAGAAATTATATTTTTTTAAATTTTATTGTCAAAAATTTTAATTTTTATTTGAAAATTATATTTCAACAAGAAAATTAATTAGTTATGAAAACATATAATATAATAATTATAAAGAATCATCTATTTATAAAAAATATATACGATATTTTTTATTATTAAATAGAAAAATAACGATTAATAAGATATTATAGGATTAATAAGGTAAATATTATTTAATTAATAAGGAATGGGATAAAATGAGTGATAAAGAATCAAAATTTGTTGATAATAATCCAGAAAATCAAAAACCACACAACATCTCTGGAAAAAATCCAAGATCTGTACAAAACTTACACAAAGCTCGAGTAAAACCTAAATCACAGGATAAAGAAATTACAATTGAAAAAGCTACTGAAGAAGAAACAACATACCAGACAAAAACTACTTATTTAGTACAAAAATCTAAAATGCAACTTAAAAGACGTGTAGCTCCAGGAATTTCCGAAATTATTGTGAGAAAAAATGAAGAAAAACGTAAAAAAGAAGAGGAAAAAGCACAAGCTGAAGCTCAGGCCCAAGCCGAATCTGAAGCTGAAGAAGTCCAAGCTGAAGAGGTACAGGAAGAAGCTCAAACTGAAGAAAAAGTACAGAATGATACTGAGTTAAAAGCCAAAGTTGAAAAAGAGATTAAAAAACAGGATCAGAAAGTTTCTCAAAGAAAAGGTGATAAACAAGCTGAAGAATTAGCTGAAGTTAAAGCAGAAGTAGAAGCCAAAATTGAAGAAAAAATAGATTCTGCTAAAGAAGTTATAAAAGAAGCTAAAGATAAAGTTGAAGAAAAAGTTAAGG
>CAZUHM010000132.1:0-5272 GCA_964620575.1 uncultured Methanobacteriaceae archaeon
CATTCGATATTGATTCCAGGAGTATGCGCACCAAAAAAGGTTATGAAGAACCATCATATAACATGCAATTAGCTACAGACACCATATCAAAGTTAATTTGTGCAGTACATATCTCACAAAAACCAACAGATCATTATGAGTTACTTTCAACCATGGATAAAGCAGTAGAAAATTTACCATTTAAACCTCAGAAAGTATGTGCAGATACTATCCATAAACAAGAATCCACAATAGAATACATGGAAAAAAAAGGTTATATGGAATCATTACCTAATCAGAAACAAAACTGGATAAATCAAGGAAAACTACCGACAACCTATTCATAAAGACAATTTCACATACGATTTTAACAACGATATATTCATATGCCCCTTCAGGAGGTAATATTAAAACATCAATCAACAATCTATGAAAAATCCGAGGATGAAGATGGAACTAAAATACCAGTCAACTCATATTATAACTATGAAGCATGCAAAACAAGTAAATATCAAATACAATGTACATCCAATCTTCAAATCATCGAGTTATACAAGAACGAAGATCAAAACTAAGTATACAAATGAAATACAATTACAACAAGAAAAATATAAAAAAGACTACAATCAACGAAGACACACTTCAGAACCACCCCCTGGAACACTTAAAGAACAATACCCTATCAACCAAAATAATAAGCAGAGGACAAGAAGACAAAGAAAACAAAGTAACATTAAAAACAGTAGCATACAACTTAAGAATAATATTCAACAAAATATTAGAAGCAGATGAAACAATAAACTTCAAACATTAGTAAAATACAATATAGATGATTATATGCTCGAAATCAGAAAAAGAATTTGAAGACATTAAATTTAATCTAATCGAAGTAAAAAAATCAAAAAGTATTACAAAATAGAATTTATGCCAACACTCAAGATATTTTCTAAATAATTATAACACTTTGTTTTTACAGATTTATTATTATGAATTCCTCCATAAAAATATTTGATGCAGAAATTATTGGTAATGCTCTTAAAATTGAGGATACTCTTATTATTTCTGATTTGCATTTTGGTTATGAAACATCATTGAATAATCAGGGTCTGATGATTCCACAGTTCCAGTTTGACAGGGTTGTTGATTCTTTAAATAAAATACAGGACAAAGCCAATGCATCAGAAATAATTTTAAATGGTGATATTAAGCATAACTTTAAAAATATCAGTAAACAGGAGTGGAAGGAAGTTCTGGATTTTATTGATGTTTTATCAGATATTTTTGTTGATATAAGGGTTATTAAGGGAAATCATGATAATTTTACACAGTATATTTTGAACAAGAGAGATATTCTTATGGAAGATGAAGTTGTTTTAGACAATTTTTTCATCACTCATGGTCATAAGATTCCTGAGAAGATTGATGAGGATGTTGATACCCTTGTTATTGGTCATGAACATCCTTGTATAGGTATTCGTAATGGTGAACGTGTGGAGAAGGTTAAAGCATTTCTTAAAGGTATGTGGGAGGAGTATAATTTAATTGTTACTCCTTCATTTACGCCAATCAGTTCCGGTTCTGATGTTTTGCATGAAAAGAGCATTTCACCATTTATTAAGGACATTTCCTGTTTTGAGGTATTTGCCGTTGAGGATGATGATGTTTTTCCTTTTGGTTTGGTTAAGTATATTCTCCGTGTTGAAGAGGAATATTATAGTTTTATGGGTTGATTTGCTTTGACTGGTTATAATGATGAACATATTCATAGTTTACTTCATCCTTTTGTTAGCAGATGGTTTAAAGGTAAGTTTGAAACGTTTACGGAAGCTCAAAGACAGGCTATTCCCCATATTAATGCAGGTAAGAATATTCTGATTTTGTCTCCCACAGGTTCGGGTAAGACTTTAACTGCTTTTCTTGCTATTCTTTCTGGCCTTACCAGCCTTAGTGAACGTGGAATGCTTGAGGAGAAGGTTTATTGTATTTATATTTCTCCTCTTAAGGCTTTGGATAATGATATTTTTAAGAATTTGCAAGAGCCTATTGAGGGAATTAATGAGGTTGCAGGTCATGATGTTGGAATTAAACATGCTGTCAGAACTGGTGATACCACACAGTATGAACGATCCAAGATGTTGAAGCATCCGCCACATATTCTTATTACTACGCCTGAGACTTTGTCTATTCTTTTGGTTGCTCCAAAGTTTAGAGAAAAGCTTAGAAGTGTCCGGTATGTTATTGTTGATGAGATACATTCACTTGCGGAGAATAAGAGAGGTACTCACCTTAGTCTTAGTTTGGAAAGGCTTAATGAGTTAACTGGCGGTTTTACCCGTATTGGTCTTAGTGCTACTGTCAGTCCTCCCGAGAGAATTGCAAAATTTTTATCTGGTTATTCCTGGGGACAGGCTCGTGACTGTGAGATTGTGAATGTTAATTACCTGAAGCAGTTGGATATGCAAGTTCTTTGTCCTGTGGCGAATATTATTGAAACTGATCAGGAAACTCTTAATAATGAATTATATAACCTGTTGCATCGTTTGATTGAGGAGCATAAGACCACGCTTATTTTCACCAATACCCGTAGTGGTGCTGAGAGTGTTTCCTATAAATTAACACAGCATTTTCCCAAGTATTATAATCAGAATAATGTGATGGCTCATCATTCATCTTTATCCAAGGAGGTTCGTCTTGAAACTGAAAAACAGCTCAAGGAGGGTAATTTGAAGGTTGTTGTTAGCAGTACTTCTCTTGAGTTGGGTATTGATATTGGTTATATTGATTTGGTTATCCTGATAAGTTCTCCAAAGTCTGTTTCTCGTGCATTGCAACGTATTGGTCGTAGTGGTCATCAGCTACATGAAAAGTCCAAGGGTCGTATGATTGTAGTTAATCGTGATGACCTGGTTGAGTGCAGTTTAATTTTGAAGAATGCTAAGGAGGGTAAAATTGACCGTATTAACATTCCAAGAAACTGTTTGGATGTTCTTAGTCAGCACATTTATGGTATTGCTATTGAGGGTAGACAGAACATTAAACACGTTTATCATCTGATTAAACAGGCAATGCCTTACCATGATCTTAGTTGGGATGAATATGAGCAGGTTTTAGGATATCTTGCTGGTGAGTATTCACGGCTTGAACAGCGTTATGTTTATGCTAAGATATGGGTTGACTGGGAAACTAATAGCTTCGGAAAGCGTGGAAAACTGGCCCGTGTTCTTTATTCAACCAATATTGGTACTATTGCTGATCGTAGTCATGCACGTGTTAAGTGTAATGGTCAGGTTATTGGAAGTATTGATGGAGATTTCATGGAACGCTTACATAAGGGTGATACCTTTGTCCTGGGTGGTCGTGTCTATCAGTTCAAGTATGCCCGTGGTATGACTGTTACTGTTGTTCCAAGTGGCAGCACTCCAACTATTCCAAATTGGGTTAGTGAACAGTTACCCCTATCTTATGATATTGGTATTTCCATACAGAATTTCCGTGCTATTATGGAATGGAAGTTATCAACAAATCTTTCACAGGAGGAAATTATTGATTATATTAAGGATTACTTGTATGTTGATGATAACGCTGCCAGTTCCATTTATTATTATTTTGTTGAACAGTACCTGTATAGTGAGATTCCTTCCAGAAACAAGTTGTTAATTGAATATTATACTGGTTTTGGTGGTAGGAAGTTTGTTGTGTTCCATTCATTATATGGTCGTCGTGTGAATGATGCTCTTAGCAGGGCTGTTGCTTATGTTATTGCCCAACGTTATCATCATGATGTTATGATCAGTATTGATGATAATGGCTTTTATCTTAGCAGTGATTCCAAGATTGGTGGCGTGGAAGCTTTTGAGGAATTGAATAGTGAGAATATCAGGGAAACTTTAATCAAAGCCATTGATAAAACCGAAACTCTGGCAAGTCGTTTTAGGGATTGTGCTAATAGGTCACTTATGATTCTTCGTCGTTATAAGGGTCGTGAAAAAAGTGTTGGCCGTCAACAGGTTACCAGTAAAATATTGTTAAATTTTGTTCGTGAAGTTGATGAACACTTTGCCATACTTGATGAAGCAAGAAGAGAAGTTATCGAGGATTATATGGATATTAAGCATGCTCAGGAAGTTTTAAAATCTATTGAAGAACAAAAAACCATTATACGTACTGTTAATACCACCATCCCTACACCGTTTGCATTTAATCTTGTTTCCAGAGGTTATCTTGATGTGTTAAAGTATGAAGAAAGGGCAGAATTTATTAAAAGAATGCATGAAGCTATTGTTAATAAGATAAAGGAAAGTAAGAAAGATAATATCAGAAAGATTGAATGAATAATCTAATTGAATGGTGACATTAATCTATATCAGATATTTTTCTAAATGATTAAATAATATTACCTTTAAAAGGATAAACTTTTTTTATGGGTAATAACAAATTATAATAAAAGAAGTAATTTTTGGAGAGAAATTGAAATGGAAAATTTAAATATATATCCCTTATCTGAAATCAAAATCAAAGAAGAGTACTCTCCTTATAGAAAAGTTGAAGAAATACCCGGTGGAAAACTAGTAACTCTCAATATCCCCCACAGATATGATATAAAATTTTATTCTTATAATCTGGTTCCAGGAGTATCTTTAATAATATCTGATTCAAATTTAACATACCAGTATCATGATAAGGACAACGTTCTTCACTATGAAAATCCTGAGGATAATTTACTAATAAATTTCGTTATAGACGGTCATAGTCAGTTGGAAATTGGTCCTGACAAGTACACATTCATTAAAGAGGACAATATTAACATTTATAAGAAAAGTTTGAACCCACAGGATTTCAGTTATATTGGAAAAATTAAATTACTTCACATAATACTTAACAGAAGACAAATAGAAAAAAATACGGATTATTATAATAGAGAATTTAATGACATAGTTAAAGAATTATTTAAAAAGGTTGAAAATGAGGAATTAATATTATTTAAATCAACAGAAGATGTTCATAGACTCATAAAAGAATTAATAGAATACAAACCAAAAAATAAATTGTCACAGAGATTTTATTATCAGGTAAAAGTATTGGAAATTCTGTTGAAAATTTATGAATATGACTTTAAAGATGAGAAAATTAATCAGAGATCATATAGTGATGCTCAGATAAGGGTTGTAAGATATATTAAGAACTCTCTCTCCCGTAACATTGCCAGCTATGTTTCATTGGAAACATTATCTGCCAGTTATGGAATTAATCTTACGACATTGAAGAATTGTTTCAGGGACATGTATGGTAAACC
>CAZUHM010000133.1:0-5023 GCA_964620575.1 uncultured Methanobacteriaceae archaeon
GGTGCAACATTCATCAGTACTGCGGCTATTGTAGGTTTTGGAGGTTTAGCAGGAACAAATGGTATGGGTATACTATGGCTTGTATTTTTAAATATTGCTGTAGGTATCTTCATAGCATTCGTATTCTTTGGTAAGCCAACAAGAGCAATAGGTACATACTTAAAAGCATTAACATTTCCAGAATTCTTATCAAGAAGATTTAACAGTAAATTCATACAATATTTTAGTGGATTATTAATCTTTTGTGCAATGCCAGTTTATGCAGCAAGTGTGTTAATCGGAGCTGCAAGATTCTTAGAAACGACATTAAGCGTAGAGTTCCAAATTGCTATTATCATATTGGCAGTTATCATAGGATTCTATGTAATTTTCGGTGGATTGAAAGGTGTGATGTATACTGATGCAGTTCAGGGAGTAATAATGTTCTTTGGAATGCTTGTTTTATTAATCAGTATATACTGGTTGCTTGGAGGTATAACAGAAGCACATACATTCCTGGCAAATATGGCGCCACTGTTTCCGGAAAGTGCGAAGGCTACGGGAGCTACAGGGTGGACAACATTCCCTCAGATGGGAAGTGTCTTCTGGTGGAACCTGGTTACATCAATTATTATGGGTGTAGGAATTGGAGCTATTGCACAACCACAATTAGCAGTCAGATTCATGACTGTAAACAGTAACAAGGAATTAAACAGAGCAGTTCTTATTGGTGGAATATTCATATTCGTAGCAACATTTTCAGCATATGTAGTAGGATCATTATCCAATGCATACTTCTACCAAACAACAGGACAAATAGCAATTCAAGCAGCAGGAGGAAATGTTGATAAAATCATACCAACATTCATCAGCTCTGCAATGCCTGAATGGTTCACATACATATTTACATTAACTTTACTATGTGCAGCAATGAGTACTTTAAGTACACAATTCCACTCACAGGGTTCAGCAATCGGTCATGATTTATATGCAATAAGTCGTAAGGATAAAAAAGAAAGCTTGAGCGTAACACGTATCGGAATTCTTGTAGGTATAATTATTGCAGTGGTATTGGCATTCATATTACCTGGAGGGGTTGTTGCTCAGGGTACAACAATTTTCTTTGGAATTTGTGCAGCAGCGTTCATGCCAGTGTATATCTGTGCATTATTCTGGAAACGTACAACAAAACAGGGTGCTATTGCAGGTATAGTAAGTGGAGCATTCATTAGTTTATTCTGCTTATTGTTCACACACCAGAAAGAAGCAGCAGGTATTGGATTATGTAAATTATTAACCGGACAAACAGTATTGTTTACAGCAATGCCATGGCCATATGTAGATCCGATGGTTATTGCATTACCTGCTTCATTCATAATAACAATTGTTGTAACATTACTTACACATAACTCAAAAGAAGAAGAGGAAGAAATTGATAAAATGTTCGAAGCAAAAAATGCCAAAGGTGATGTAGAATGATTGAAATATTGGGACTTAGCGATCCTTGGATACTCGGCGGATACCTTGGCTGTATAGCAATTACATTAATATGCATAATATATGGAGCAATTAACTGGAATAAGGAATAATTATTCCAAAAATTAACCCCCTTCTTAATTCTTAAACTAATTTTTATTAAACTTGGAAAACAAAGTATAATATAGTGAAGATAATGTTATACGCAATAATAGACATAGGTTCTAGCATAATCAAATATAAAATTTACGAATACGAAAACAAGAGGGTAGAACCCGTAATAATACATGATAAAACTATGGGTTTAATCTCTTACCGAAAGGATAATGTTTTAACTGATGAAGGAATTGAAGTACTTTTGAATACTTTAAATGAATTTAAAACTTATTCCAGAAAATTAAATGTTGACAGATCATATTATGTTGCAACAGCCAGTTTACGTAACATAAATAATAAAAAAGAAGTGTTAAGTATTGTTAAAGACAAGTTAAATATTGACATTACGGTATATTCAGGTGAAGAAGAAGCTAAGCATAGTTTTCAATCATTGAAATGGGTTGATTTATCTTCTGATGATGGTATATTGGTAGATATTGGTGGAGGAAGTAGTGAAATAACCATTTTTAAAGATAAAACTTCCATTCTTGAACAGAAAAGTATCCCTATTGGTGTTCTCACAATATTCAATGAATATGTTGGATTACTCTATCCGACAAAAGATGAACAAGAACTAATCATAAATGAAACATTAAACAGGATAAATCAACTGGAAATAAATGATTATTCAAAGGAATACTTATATGGAATAGGAAAAACCTTTGTAACACTTAAAAGATTGTTTGAACATATAAAAATCAAAAAAGATAAAAGCAATACTTTGACAATAGATCAGGTAGATGCTGTGCTGGATAAACTTTCAGTAAACACGAAGGAAAACTTTAAACCGGCTTTGCAGGTAGATTCTGAACGTGTTCATACCATAGTTCCCAGTCTGTTAATAACCAAAGCATTATCTATACGGTTTAATATTTCAAAAATATATGTTTGCGATGTAACATTACAGGATGGAATAATATTTGACATCATAGAAAACAATTAATAAAAATTAAAATAAAAAGTTATATTAAGAATGAAATAAGGAGAATAAGTATGCCATTAATAACTGTTGAAGCATCGAAAGCTTTATCAAAAGAAACTAAGAAAGAATTGATAAAAAATGCATCTCAGGTAGTTGCTGATGAATTTGGATTACCTGTTCAAGCAATAACTATGATAATATGTGAAAACACACCAGATAATATTGGAGTAGGTGGAAAACCAGTATCAGAAGAATAGGGAGTGATGAATATGCCTGTTGTAACAATAGATGGACCGGAACATGCCACTAAAGAAGCAAAAAAAGCAATAATTGAAAAAGTATCAAAAATTGTAGCAGATGCATATGAAATGCCTGTGGAATCAATTACAGTACTGATAAGATGTAACCCATCCGATAATGTAGGAGTAGGTGGCAAGCAACTTAGTGAAATGCAAAAATAGGTGATTAAATGGCAGTATCTATAGATGAAAATATATGTAACGGAATTAGTGCATGTCCAGAGGGAGGATTATGCATAGAAAGTTGTCCGACAAAAGCAATAGACAATAAAGAAGATAGACCAAAAGTAAAATATTTTTCTTGTGTGGACTGTGGAATTTGTGTTGACAAATGTCCAAATCAGGCCATCATAGCTGCAAGAAGAAGCTAATAAGAAGTATTGTACTTCTTTATCCTAACCTTCATCAAAAAACTGATTTTAATCGTTGATGATTTAATATTTGAGAATATTTGTTCAGTTTAACATTTATCCTGGAGTTTATAATAGGTTAATTTCATTTAATAGAATTAGTTAATTATCCAAATAAATAGATAATTAAATTAAAATGTATAAATAATCCAATTCCAATAAATTTATATCTTTTTTCAACCATAACTAATTATTATATTACTCATATTATGAGCACTTTTTTAAGTAAATTACTTACATAACTATTCTAAAATGATATTATGGAACGAATTATATATGCCGATTATTTAAGAGTTATCGGTATTCTCTGTGTAGTCGGAGTGCATTTATCCTTATCCTATCTAGGATACCATCCTGCTTTTACAAACTTGTGGTTTCAAGGAATACTGTCCACATCCATAACAAGAGCAGGAGTTCTTCTGTTTATAATGGTATCAGGAATGTTACTGCTTGACAGAGAAGAACCCCTAGGTAAAGTTCCACAACGACTAAAAAGAGTTTTGATACCATTTTATTTCTGGTTATTCTATTATTTTCTTAAAGATGCATTAATAGACCACCAGTTACTTAATGTTCATTCAACAGAGACATTCATAATTGAATTAATCAACGTTATAGTTGATCCTACAAAGATTTCAATAGAATTTTGGTACATATATATGATTGTGGCATTTTATTTAATGTTGCCCCTATTATATAAGATGATAAAACACGCATCAGAAAAAGAAATAGAATATTTTCTAGTAATATGGTTTATAGTATTATTACTTAACTTCTTCAGATATAAACTGTACATAATTAACTATATGAACTTATTTACAGGACCGTTAGGATATTTCATACTGGGATACTACCTGAATAAAAAAAATTCACGATTTAC
The DNA here is from genome assembly GCA_964620575.1 of uncultured Methanobacteriaceae archaeon. Classification (GTDB taxonomy): domain Archaea; phylum Methanobacteriota; class Methanobacteria; order Methanobacteriales; family Methanobacteriaceae; genus Methanosphaera. The sequence goes on from CAZUHM010000133.1 coordinate 4,123, forward strand.
GAATAGTAAAACAATTGGATTGCTGCTATTCCTGTTAGGAATTGTGATATTAATCTTAAGTTTATACATTCCATCAGTCATAGCAAACCATACAGATACAAGTTATTTTCTGGTAGGAAACATAGAACCAGGATCATGTATCAAGATGGTGGGATTGTTCCTAATATTAAAAAACATAAATTTCAAAAAAGCATTCGGAAAATACAGTGATAAAATCAATTCCAGCATAATTAAATTTGCAGGTTATACATATGGAATATACTTAATAGTTAACATACCACTGGATTTTATAAAAGACCACGGATTTTTCAACTTAGAAATTAGCCCTTTTATAAATATTCCAATAATTATAACAGTATCCATCATCGTATCAGTAATAATACTCTATGTGATGAACAAGATACCTATACTGCAAAAAGTTACCGGTATGAAAAACTAACCCCAAACTCCACTATTTTTTATGAAAACCCAATTATGCACATTTAATACGTTAAAGTTAATATCGTATAAAATCATCTGTACTCTTTTTCATATTTTAACCATTAAACTACAATTTAACCATGAATATATTTTGTAGGTAAAACTGGTATAAATATTTCGAATAAGTTAATTAAAAAAAATGAGAAGTTGAAAAGTATTATTGTAATTTAATCACATAATACTACTGGTTTAATTAAATCTTTTGGTTTATCTTTCATTAACATTAAAGCATCTTCTACTTTATCAAATCCTTTAAATTTATGAGTTATGAGTGAATCTGGATTGATTCTACCATATTCTATAAGACTTGCTAAACGTTCCATCCTTACTCTTCCACCAGGACATAATCCTGTTGCTATATCTATGTTTGCCATTCCACAACCCCATGCTTCACGTGGTAATGGTACTATATCTGCTCCAC
>CAZUHM010000134.1:0-4948 GCA_964620575.1 uncultured Methanobacteriaceae archaeon
GTTTTATAAGGGTATAAACTGAAATCTTGGTGTAATAATCCTATATGTGGTGTTATGCGACCTCTATGTTGAGGACCTTTTTTAGCTACATCGATCCATTCTTCACCTAATCTAATTTCTATTTCACCGTCACTTGGTTCTACTAGTCCTGCAATAACTTTGTATAATGTTGTTTTACCTGCACCACTTAAACCTACTACACTAGCAATTTCTCCTTCGTTTATTGTTAAAGTTACACCATCAACTGACTTAACGACTCCACGAGATACTGAGAAGTAATATTTTTTCAAATCAACCATTTTAATTAATGGTGCTCCGATTGCTACTGATTCGTGTTTTTTAGGTAATGGTATTTCTTCAACGAATTTTTTTACGATTCCTGAAGGTTCTCCTTCTTCAAATATTTCTCCATTTTCTAACCATATTACTCTATCAGATAAGTCTTCTATTACTTCTGGCCAGTGTGAGTTAATAATCATCGTAATATTTTTTTCTTTAACTCCGTTTAATAAAGCATTATGTAATAATTTTGCAGTTTTTGGATCTAATGTTCCGGTAGGTTCATCAGCTAGGAACAACATTGGATTTTTTGCTAATTGTCTTGCCAATACAATTCTCTGTTTTTCTCCACCACTTAAATCACGTGCAACGTGAGTAGTTCTATGTTCCATTCTTGTCATTTTAAGAAGTTCTATTGCTTTATTGATGTTATCTTCATCTCTTTGATCTTCAAAAGATTTCATGATGTTTTCAATAACAGTTTCTTCTTCGTATAATGCAAAAGTCCTTTGTAACATGATTGAAATACGTCTTTTGATTGCAGCGAATTCATCACGTGAACTTTTCCATAAATTTATATCTTTGCTTTCTAATCTTCCTCCACAAGCACATGGAGAATTTGCTTTTGAAGGTACATCAATACGTTCACATTCACTACATTCGGATACGTGGTAAATGATTTCACCTTCATCCGGAGCATATTCAGGAATACCTCTTAACATATTAAGTAATACGGATTTACCTGATCCACTTCTACCGAGAACACCAAGTACTTCTCCTTCATTAATTTCAATATTGATGTTCTTTAGTACGGCTTCGTTATCAAAATTTTTTGTAACATTTTTTACTTCTATAAAGCTCATTAATTACACCCTTATTAAAAGATTGATTAATAATGATAATTTATTTTGATTTCTTTTTTTCAAAATATCAATAATTCTTTTAATTCAATATTATATGTAACTACTTTTCTTTTTAATGAATATTATACCTTTTGAAAATAATATTTGTCATTATTTATCATAACCTTTTTATTATATCAAATTTAAAAATATATGTAATTATATATGTGTTTTTTAAAGACTTATGTTAATTATCATATAATCTTGTTGATTTACTTTTTTTAAGGTGATCGAGTTGCTAACATCAGTTCAAAAAGAGATATTGCAAAGTTTAATTAATTTATACAGAAAATCTAAATGTACCTCTGTGAAATGTGAAAGTATAGCCGATTTGATGGGTCGTAATTCAGGAACCATTAGAAATCAAATGCAATCTTTACGAAGTTTAGGGTTGGTTCAGGGAGTTCCTGGACCAAGAGGGGGGTATAAACCTACTCTTGAAGCTTATCATACATTAAATATTGAAAATGATCCTTGTGAAATTCATGTTCCGATTCATGTTAATGATGAATTAATTTCAGATATTTCAGTAAACAAAATAGAATTTACTAATATTTTAAGACCTGGTGCTTGTGAAGCAACAATATCTGTATTGGGAGATATAAAACAATTGGATTTGGATAATCAAATAAAAATAGGTCCTACTCCTGTAAATAATCTAACCATTATTGGAACAATTATTGGTAGGGATGATGTTGATAATGCATTGCTTATTAAAACTGAAGGTATTTTAAGTATTCCTACAGTACAGATAATGGAATTGTCTACACCAATAAATCATTCTGTTGATTATGATGTTACATTAATTGAAGTCTGTAAAATTATGAATGAACATCATATTAAGGGAATACCTGTAATTATAGATGGGGAAGTAATAGGTATAGTTAAATATTCTGATGTTATAAGAATGATAGCTGAAGGAAACGTTGATGCTAAAGTTAAGGATTTTATGGACGAAAACGTTGCTATAGCTAAGGAAACTAATACTTTGATGCATAGTATGGATACGTTGTACCAGAATGATGTTTCTATGTTAATTTTACTAAATGATAACAATGAAGTATCTGGTATGGTGACATTCACCGATGTGTTACGTAGATTAATCAGTTTTAAAAATTAAATACTTTTTATTCTCTTTTTACAAAAACATTTATCTTTTTTTGAGGAATTAATTTATGAAAGTTAAACATTTGGAAATTACTAACAATATGACAATATCTGAGTTTATCAAACAACTTGAAAAATCAGGTGTTTTGGCTGCTGGAAGGATTGCTCATGCTACTAATTTATTAGCTGATTCTATGAACGATCCAGATACAAAAATATTTTTAAGTCTGGCTGGACCAATGATACCGGGGGGATTAAGAAATGTTGTTCGAGATTTAATAAATGATGGATATGTTGATTTAATAATATCTAGTGGTGCTAATCTGACTCATGATCTTGTTGAATCATTTGGTGGACATCATTATGTTAGTACTGGAAAAGATGATGAAACGTTGCAGGATAATGGTATGGGTAGAATAGCAGATATATACACTAAAGCAGATGATTTTGAAATATTTGAAGAGGAAATTCAGAAAATTTTTTCTAAAATCAATGAAAATTATGATTCTATTTCAATTCAAAAATTTATTTATGAAATTGGTATGTTAATTGAAGATGAAAATTCTTTTATAGCTACAGCAGCAAGAAAAAATGTTCCAATTTTTGCTCCAGGCTTAGTTGATTGTATGATAGGTCTTCAACTATGGATATATTGTCAGGATCATGATTTTACTATAAGTGCTGTTGAAGATATGGCTTATTTATCTGACTTTGTATATGGTTGTAAAAAGGTTACTGCTTGTATGTTGGGTGGAGGACTTCCGAAACATTATGCTTTGGCTAGTAATATATTGACTGGTGGTATAGATGCAGGTATACAAATTACATTAGATAGAAGTGAAGGTGGAAGTTTAAGTGGTGCACCATTAGAAGAAGCAAAATCTTGGGCAAAAGCAAAAAAAGGTTCTAATTTGGTTACGGTTGTTGGTGATGCAACAGTTTTGTTTCCATTAATAGTTGCAGGAGCTTTGGATAAAAATAATTAGATTTTAGTAGGATATTGTATGTTTTTATCTTTATTTAATATATAAAAAAGAAGAAGAAATTGGATAAACAATTGATTAATTGTTTAAATATGGATATATACTTAAGATTAGTATTTATCGTCTTAATTAACTTAGATGAAATTTTTGTTCCAATTATTTTTTAGATTCATTTTTATTCTCTTTGAAGCAGTTCCAGTCCCGTATTTTTGGTTATGTTATGATTTTTCATGTTAATTAACTGATGGATTCAATAATCTCTTTCAAAGTATCTTGAGGGGATTCTGAATTATAAATGCTTCTACCTATTATTGCAGCATTTGCGTATTTTAATGTGTCCTTTGCTTCTCCTCCTTGGAATCCAACACCTGGAGAAATGATAAATGCGTCATTTCCTATAGTTTCTCTTATTTTTTTAAGTCTATCTAGTTTGGTTGCTGGTGCTACATAATTTGTTATTCCAAGATTTACTCCCATCTGTGCTATTTCTAATGATACTGGTTTTAAAAATTTATCTGCTCCTGGGTGGGACATTTCTGTTAATAAAAATATTTCTTTGTTTAATTTTTCTGCAGCTTCTTTGCATGTTGTAACACTGTCTTCACCTGTAAATCCATGTACTATTATGGAATCAGCTCCATAATTTAAGGTGTTTCTTACAATTTTTTCATTTGTTGCATCAATATCTGCAACTTTAAAATCTGCTATTATCTTTACATCAAAATTTTCTTTGATTTGTGTGATTATTTGAGGTCCTTCAGCTAAAGTTAAAGGGTAACCAATTTTTATTGTATCTAAATATTTTGTAGTTTCTTCTAAAATTGAGAATGCTTCATTTTTTTCTTCTACATCTAAGGCTAGAATGATTTGGTTTTTTACTTTCATAATTATATTTTATTTCTTATTTTTTATTATTGTTGTTATTGGTAATACTTTCCATTATTCTTTTGATATTTTTTTAATATATTTTTATGATTTATCTTTCTTGTTTTTTAGAATAATTTTATGAATACTTTCAATACAATTTTTTATTATTTTATTAATTTTTTATGAATGAATTAAAGATTATTCTAGTGTTTTAATATATTTTTTTATGCAATTTTTTCTAATTATTCTTATTTTTCATATATTTTTTTATAATTTCTTTTTTTATTTTTTTTTAACTTTTCTATCTTATATATAAATTTTTCGCATGATATTCATATTAAAATGTTTAGGTTAATCAAAAATTATACTTTGATGTACTTTTCTATTTTACTTTAATAAAAAATCAATATATTTAAATATTATACTCTATATAGGTATAATCATACTTTTGTTAAATAATGAAAATTCATTTGAAAACAAAATATACTTTTTAATTTAATAAGTTTTTATGATATGGAGGAAAATAAAACATGCACATTATGGAAGGTTACTTGCCACCAATGTGGTGTGCTATATGGTTAGTTATTTCTGCAGTAGTCGTAGTGTACGGTTTAATGCAAATTAAAAAAGCTACAGCAGAAAATGACGACGCATTACCATTATTAGCACTTTCTGGAGCATTTATGTTTATATTATCATCATTAAAAATGCCTTCAGTAAGTGGAAGTTGTTCACATCCATGTGGTAATGGTTTAGGTACAGTATTCTTTGGTCCAGCAGTAACCGCAGTATTATCTGTAATAGTATTAT
>CAZUHM010000135.1:0-3190 GCA_964620575.1 uncultured Methanobacteriaceae archaeon
GAACTCTTGTTCATTTGTTTAGGTCATCACCGTTATGTGTTGTAGCACATACTATTGTCATCAAATCTTTCTAATCAAGTTAATTAGAAAATATTGCATTTAACTCATTTGTTCCACTAGAATAATGCTAAATACTAATAAGAATAAAATTATTAATATAACCAAGATAAATTGCATTTTATTGGAAAAGTTAATTAAAGTGTTTAAATGAAAGGTATAAAGATTATTAAAAAGAAAGCCAATGATTTAAGAAAAATATTAATTAGTGAAAAACTTCTATGCACAGAATACAAAGTACATAGCGATAAAGATTATGTTTTTTTACCATTAATTGCAGATTATGATAAAGAGGTAATTAATAATATATTAAATGACTTTGATGTTTCTGTAGATGATTATGATTTTACCCCGGCAAAATACAGGCCCACTAATTTCATGGATTTTCTTGATGATAAAATTACTGCCCAGGAAAGTGAAGAAATCAGAAAGTCATTTGATATTATAGGAGATATTGTCATATTGGAAATTCCTCCTGAATTAGAGTCTAAGAAGAAAGTTATTGGTAAGGCTGTTCTTGATTTTACTAAAAGAAAAAGTGTTTACTACAAGAAAAGTAAGGTTCAAGGCGTCACCAGAACTAGAAAACTTGAATTTCTTGCAGGTGAGGATAATCTGGAAACTATTCATAAGGAGTATGGAATACGTTTCAAACTCAATCCATCCACTGTTTACTTCAGTCCAAGACTTGCAACCGAAAGATCCCGAATAGTTGATGAGGTTAAGGATAATGAAGTTATTATAGATTTCTTTGCAGGTATCGGTTCTTTTCCCATAAGTATTGCTCATGTTAAAAAAGCCCGTATTTACAGTGTTGATATTAATCCTGAAGCTTTCAAGTATGTTAATGAAAATATTAAATTGAACAAGTTGGTTGGTGAAGTTATTCCTATTGAGGGTGATATTCGCAAAGTTATAAATGACTTGCCTATGGCCGATAGAATTTTAATGAATCTTCCAGGTACTGCCAAGGATTTCTTGGATGTTGCTGTAGGTCATCTTAACAAGGGCGGTATCTTAAATTATTATGAGTTTTCATCAGATTATGAAAGTGTTTTAGAAAGAGTTAGAAGTATTGCTTCTCCTAGAAGTACTAAGGTCATTGATATCAGAAAGGTCAAGTCACAAAAACCTGGGGTTTGGCATATCGGTTTAAGTATAAAAATAGATTAGAAGAAAGATTATAATGCTTTCTTTATACCTTCTTCTGTAATTATTCCTGTTATCAAATCGGATTCAACTATATCAAATGCTGGATTTTCAACTTTTGTTTCTTCTTTTGCTATGTATTTTCCATTTATTTTTAGAACTTCTTCCTTATTTCTCTGTTCTATTGTTGTGTCGAATATGTTGTTTTCAAAGTCGAATGTACTTATTGGTGCTGCCACATAGAATGGTACGTCGTATCTTTTTGCTGCCAGTGCCACCATGAGTGATCCTATTTTATTTGCCACTCCACCTTTAGCGACTCTGTCTGCTCCTATGACTACTTTGTCTATTTCTCCTTTTTGCATCATATGTCCTGCTGCTCCGTCTACTATGAGTCTTACTGGTATTTTTTCCTGTTGCATTTCAAATACGCTTAGTCTTGCTCCCTGAAGTACGGGTCTTGTTTCGTCACATATTACATTTATGTTTTTGTTGTTTTCATGTGCTGCTCTGATTACGCCTAATGCTGTTCCGTATCCTGCACATGCCAGGGCTCCTGCATTACAGTGTGTTAGTATTGTATCATTTTCACCTATTATCGTGTTTCCGTATTCTCCTATTTTTTTGTTTATTGTTATGTCATCTTTTTCCATTTGTATTGCTGTGTTTACGGCTGTATTTCCCTTTTTAACACTGTCAAGTACCTGATCTACTGCCCAGAAGAGATTTATGGCTGTTGGTCTTGCCTGTTTTATTTCTTCTCCTGCTTTTTCCAGGTCAGTTTCTTCAATTTCTGCCAGTGCCATTGCATATGCTGCAGTGACTCCTATTGCCGGTGCTCCTCTTACGACCATTGTTTTTATTGCATTTATTGTTTCCTTGTATGTTGTACATTCAACATATTCTATGGTGTGTGGGATTTTTGTCTGGTCCAATAGGTATAGTTTATTTTCTTTCCAGTATAATGTTTCTATCATATTTTTTCTACTCCAATAAATTGATTTTGATTTAAAAAATAATTTGTAAAAAAAGGTGTTGGGGTGGGTATTAATAGTGACTGCTTGGCACTAAGTTTAGTGAATGGTCTTCACCATGTTTTCCTGGTATTCCAAATGCGTCTGCTCGGCATTGTGTACAAGCTCTGAATACTGGAAGATATTCTTCTACTTGTTCACGTACCGTGCTTAGTTGTCCACATCCAGGTCTTGGAATGTCCTTGAATTTGTTTAAAGGTATAAGTGGCAGCACATTCATTATTGATGCACCTTTCTGTTTTACTAGCTTTGCTATTTCAACTATGTGTTCATCGTTGATTCCTGGTATCAGAACACTGTTGACCTTGATTATTATTCCTCTTTCAGAGAGTAATTCTATTCCTTTGAGCTGATTTTCGAGAAGTATCTTAAATCCTTCCCTGCCATGGTAGATTTTTCCATGATACTCTATGTCATCATATATTTGTGCACCTATGTCAAGGTCCACTGCATTTATTGTGATTGTTACCGTTTTCACTCCTGCTTCGGCTATTTCATCCGCATAGTCTGGTACGAGCAGTCCATTGGTACTCATACATAGGATTAATTCCGGGAATTCATCCCATACTCGTCTGAAGAGTTTTAGTGTGTCGGGATTTTCCAATGAATCGCCTGGTCCTGCTACTCCAACTACGCTGATTGGCATTTTTTCCACTGTATCTTTAATATGTTCCATTGCCTGGTCTATTGTCATGATACATGATGATACTCCTGGCCTGTTTTCTGTATCATCTATTTTTCTTGTGCAAAATCCGCATTGAATATTGCATTTTGGTGCGATTGGAATATGTATTCTTCCAACTTTGTCATGTATTTTTTCGTTGAAACATGGGTGTGCTTGAGTTACATGAGCAAAATGTTTCATATCATGTTTTGTCATGAAAATCCCCCGTTAGTTAAAATTTTTTTCTTATTGATTGAAATATAAATTCATACAAACACATACAGAC
>CAZUHM010000135.1:3200-4925 GCA_964620575.1 uncultured Methanobacteriaceae archaeon
TGTTCCATTTTTCGTCGATTATTTCATCACTGCTCATTATGCAGACCATATTGTCCTTACTGGCATTTCTAGTCATTCTGAATCCTTCAGGCATTACCCTGAATAATGCATCGTAGACTTTTCTTTTTAGTTCACGTGAAGGATCCACCACTACAAGATTTTTTGGATCTATTGTAGGGTTGGTTATTTCGATTTTGTATCTGTCCGGTTGTGATACGTTGTTTCTTCCTTCGTTTATCCATAGCACTCTGAGTAAGTCTGGCAGATAGTTTTCGTTGTCTATGTGTATTTTAAGTATTCCATCTTCTGTTTTGTAGCTTGCCATATCATCCAGGTATACTGGTTGTGATGCTTTTTCGAGCTTTACCACTCCAATAAACAGTGCTTCACGTGGTTCTATAAATATTTTTATTCCACTGATTGCTCTTGCCAGTTTTAAGTCTTGAAGTGTATGTCTGAGTAATGTATCATATACTTGTGCACCTACTTCATCATAACACTCTACGTACATGTCTTGTACCCTCCAAGAATTTGTTTAAAATCTTTTACTGTCGTCTATGTCTGTATCTTTGAGTCCTGATACTAACATTGCTGCTCCAACTGAACCGATGAATTGTGAGTATTCCGGTACGATTACATCGATTCCTCCAAGTATTTCCTGTACGGCATCTACGAGTCCGCCGATTAGTGATGTTCCTCCTACCTGTATTAATGGTTCACGTACATCAATTTCCTGTAGTTGCTGTTCATATACCTGTTCTGCTACTGAGTGACATGCTGCACTTGCAGCGTCTGCCTTGGATGCTCCTCCTGCGAGGGTTGTTACCAGGTCCTGTATACCGAATACGATACAGTAACTGTTGAGTATTGCATTTCTGTAGTTTCCCTGTTGTGCCAGTGGCCCAAGTTCTGTTATGTCCACTCCCAGCCTTCCGCTTGTCATGTCAAGGAAACGTCCTGATGCTCCTGCACAGATTCCTCCCATGGTGAAGTTGTCAGGTATTCCATTGTTTACTGTAATTACCTTGTTGTCCATACCACCTATATCCAGTACGGTTGCTTCTCCTTTTTGTGCATCTGCAAGGTATACTGCTCCCTTACTGTTTACGGATATTTCTTCCTGTATGAGTTTTGCTCCCATTGCTTTTCCTATTGTTATACGTCCGTATCCTGTTGTTCCTATTGCTTCAACGTCATCAAGTTTGTATCCGGTTCCTTCAAGTGCCTGTTCTATTCCGTCATTTGCACATCCGAGGATGTCTCCTGTAGGTACCCATCCTGTTCCTATTACTTCATTGTTTTCCATGAGTGCTACTTTGGTTGTTGTTGATCCGCTGTCTATACCTAGTGTTAGTCCTTCCTGTTTTTCTCTTGCAAGAATACTTTTTCTTGCTACTACTGTTGTTAATGCTTCCATACGGATGAAAAGTTCTGATGCTTTGGTTTTTTCTGTGAAGGAGTATGTTACTACCGGCAGGTCTGTGTAGTTTTGTATGAGCCTTCTTACTTCATTTCTTGCTATTGCTGCTTCTGCACATCTGAAACATGTACAGATAAATACTGCGTCGGCCTCATTTTTTCCTTCGACCAAGCTCATTGCTCTTGCTATCATGAGTTTTAGACTGGAACTAGCACAGCTTAGTCCAAATTTTTCGTATGCTTCATCTATGTCATCAAGATTTACGTCAGGCATTACCATTTGTGCTCCAAATGTTTCTGCTGCCT
>CAZUHM010000136.1:0-4885 GCA_964620575.1 uncultured Methanobacteriaceae archaeon
TAATAAAATAGATACATTTAGAGGAGAAAATTATTTTCTAAGTAATTTTTATAATGCAAATGTAACATACAAAGGGGAAACATACCCCAATAATGAATGTGCATTTCAAACACAGAAAACAAAAGATACAAGCATAAAAAGAATATTTACAAAATTAACACCACAGGAAGCAAAAAAATTAGGCAGAAATATCAGATTACGAAGAGATTGGAATTATATAAAAGACGATATAATGTATGAAATATGTTATGCCAAATTTGAACAAAATAAGATATTGCAGAAGAAATTGTTTGATACTGGAAGTAAACAACTGATAGAAGGAAACTCGTGGCATGACACATACTGGGGAATGTGTAATAATCATGGAGAAAACAGATTAGGTAAAATCTTAATGAAAGTTCAAAGAGAATTAAAAAAAGAATCTAATATTTGATAAAATGTTGATAGATAGAAAATATCTATCAATTCTCATTATTAATCACCAGGCCAACTACTACCAGCTTGTTGTTTTAAGTATCCCTGATCACTTTCGAAACTACTTCCAATTAGTTGACCTTTAGAATTATACTGTCTAATGTTACCATCACTATATTCTACTTGCCTATAACTACTACCATCACCTGCTTGATAGTTTTCTTGCATATATTCATTTACAACACTTGGTTCAGAAGATTTTGAAGATGAACTGCTTTTTGATTTAGTTATTTTAGATTGATTGTTTTGAATTTCAGAGTTTCCATTAACACCATTTATTGTTAAAGCAAGAATTGAATCAATATCATCAGCAGGAGATATGCCTGTTCTATTCATTGTATTCACTATATTTATTATCTCATCTATATTTGAGCCGGCAATTAATATCATAGCAGCTTTTGATTGATCTAGTTCATAGAATGTGTAGTATCCACTTTGATTATATAATGTTACATTATTGTAGGTTGTATTTTCTCCTCTATGTGAGACTAAAAAGGAACCTATTTCTACGCAACCGTTAAGGTCAGTGCTATTGCTATTCTTCCAGGCCCAAGTTTTGATTGTAATATCATTTTTACTATCATAATATGTGTTATAATTATCGGAATTGTTAATGACTGATGCATCATTATCAGGTACTTCCAATTGATATCCACTCATTTCAATATTTTTTGAATGACTTTGTCCCATCAACAGAAAAGCTCCCAGAATAATAAGAAGTATAACAACAAACAATATTATAAGACCTATTTTAGAATTATTTTCCATATTATCACTTTTTTCTAATTATTTATATGCTAACTAGATAAGCATTTTAAATTAACTGTTAAGCATGATAATAACTATGTTTCTCATAATATATCTATAAACCATATAATTAGAGTTTAAAGAAGATGTTTAAAAAAAGCTAAAATAAATATTTATAAACATAAAAAAATAGAATATTTTCCCTATGATTAGTATATAGAAAAACAATAAATATTAATTAAATGAGTTTTTAAGTAAAATAACTTATAAGTGTTTAAACATTTCCAATATTCTCTTATTGTCACCCATTCCATTAACTATTAAGCTTCCATCCTTATTTAATCTGATTTCGACCTTATTTTCTAAAGTATCCAGTTTATCTTCTATGTCCTGATATCTATTAGAAAGAAAATGATGTTTTTGATTAGCTGATCCAACCCATATTTTTTCGGTAGTTTTTTCTTCTTTCTTAAAACTACCCGTGATTAATATATCTGTAACATCCAACAACTTATTCCAATTTGCATCATTGACCTTTTTAATCAATTCAAATGAATATCCTGTGAAAGTTACTACCGACAATCCTTTTTCTTTTAAGATAACTGCCAACATGTATAATGCTTTAGACTGAAGTAAAGGTTCTCCACCAGAAAATGTGACTCCTTCAATTTTATTATTTGATAAAATTTCTTCGGATAATTCTTTTACTTCATATTCTTCTCCATCAGTCAATGGCCAGGTTTGTGGAGAATTACATTCGGGACAATGTTGCAAGCAACCCTGTAAAAATATACAGGTCCTGTTTCCTGGTCCTTCAACCTTTGTATCTTCAATAATTTGATGAACAATAAGATTCATGTTAAACACTTAAAATAAAATAGTAAATAGAAGGTGATAGGAAGTTAGAAGTCTAAAGTTCTTCCTCCTCTTGAATCATTAATATCTGAATCGACTTCGACACCTGCAACACTGGAATCTATTTGCTTATCTTCTGGAGGTTTAGGTTTAGAATCAGATTTATTCTGGTATTCTTTTCTATCTTCCTGTGCTGTTGCAGCTACTGCTCTTATATCCGCCCATTCACGTATACTTCTTATCTGTTCTGATTGTGTAACACTTAAAGGTACTGTATTTTTTATGCTGTTTTCAAAGTCTTTCATTGTTATGCTACGGTCTTCAGCAAATGCATCAAATAATCCCATTATAACAATTTGTTCTAGTTCTGCTCCACCAAATCCTTCTGTTTTTTCAGCTAAATGTTTTAATGATTCTTCATCAATTTTAAAGTCTCCAATTACTGTTGGATCTTTTAGTCTTGATTCCAGGTGTACTTTAAATATTTGTTTTCTTTCATTGAATGTCGGAAGATCTATGAAAAATATTTCATCAAATCTTCCCTTTCTCATCATTTCAGATGGAAGACCGGCAATATTGTTAGCTGTTGCTACTACAAATACAGGTTTTGTTTTTTCCTGCATCCAACTTAGGAATGTTCCAAATATACGACTACTTGTTCCACTGTCACCACCATTTCCTAAACCTGAAAATCCTTTTTCAATTTCATCAATCCAGAGTATACAAGGACTTATGGCTTCTGCTGTTTTTATGGCTTCTCTCATGTTTGATTCACTGTTTCCCACATACATATTAAATACTTTGGAAACGTCAAATCTAAGTAGTGGTAAGTGCCACATGGAACTTATTGATTTTGCTATAAGACTTTTTCCACAACCTGGTACTCCAGTTAACAATACTCCCTTAGGTGATGGTAATCCATATTTCTTAGCTGATGATAACCAAGATTTATCCCTTTTACGCAACCATTTTTTCAGATTTTCTAGTCCACCCACGTCATCAATGTTAACTTCTGAATCTATGTATTCCAGTAGGTCATTTTTCTTGATAACTTGACTTTTTTCTTTAAGAACTAAATCCACGTCACTAGCATTTAAACAGCCATCATTTACCATGGCTCTTGCAAATGCGTTTTCTGCTTCTTGTAAAGTTAATCCTACTGCTGCTTTAACCAGTGATTCTTTTTCTTTTTCATTTAGGTTAATATTTAGGTTTCCACCAGCATTTGCCTCTATTATTTCATCAAGAACTTCTTCTATTTCTTCTGCTGATGGCAGTTCAAAGTCCATTACAGTAACATCTTTTTTAAGATCATCAGGTATTTCAAATGTTGGAGATACAAAGATAATGTTTTTTGGTTGAATACTTTGTTTCAGGTTTGGCATTATGTCTTTTAGATTTCTGATGATATTATAGTCTACCCCACCGTTACTTTTTTCACAGAACACATGAAAGTCCAGGAATATGAATATGGCAGGTTCTGTATAATTTTTAACATAGTTTAAGGCTGACATTTTATCAAATGTGTCCTCTATTATTAATCCATTTGAGTCTCGGAATCCTTCGGATGATTTCCAGACATATACATTTCTTACCGTATGTATTAAATCGGGTGCTGATACTATTCGTTTTAGTTCATTTATCAGTCTTTCTTCTTCGTATGTGGATATATGCGTGAATGGAAATCTAGCCCGTAATAGATCACATAATTCTTTATCAAATTTACTCATTTTTCATCTATCTCCCATTATTCTTTAAAATTCAATTGCAACAAATACTCTTCTAATCTAATTTATATATTTAATAGATATAAATTATATAGATTTAAATATATATTAATAATAAAGAAAAAAATTTAAAAAAAATGATAATAAGTGATAAAATGTATTGTCCAAATTGTGGTAATTCAATAGATATAGAAAAATTTTGTTCAAAATGTGGAGTAGAACTTGTTTATGTTAATGATTCTGTAGTAACTTTAGAAAATTATAATTCTGTTTTAGATGTTCATGAGCGTATTGATAAGTTTATTGAAGTAAATGAAAGTACAGAGATAACTATTAAAAATGATTTAAATAATTCCGAATTATTTGATGGATTGAAAAAAAGTCCTGCTGCTATTACATTCTTACTTAATGACATGGATGAAACTGAAAATACTTTAATAACTTTTAGGGATTCAATATATGATATTTTAAAAAATTCTTCCAATATGGATTTTATTCGCAGCATGAATAATGTTTTTGGAGATATAGATATAAAATTTAATAAGGCCTTACAAGCAATTGATAGAAACCTCAATTATATTAGTGAATATAAAACTAAAATCAATAATATTAAGAAGAATCCTGATAATGATGAAAGTAATATTATTGAACCGGAAGAATTTATAGTTCAGATAGATGACATGATATCAAATTTAATTTTATCAAATAAAGAGTTGGAACAAAACCTTGTAAACCAAGACTCATTATCTGAATTACGTAATGATAAAGAATCAAGAGATATTTTTAAAAATACGATTAATCAGACAAAAATAGAAACTCAGCTTTTCAAAAATCAGTTAGAAGAATATCTGAAAGACAGGACAATAATGGATGCTCTTCATGCTTATGATGAAAAATATGGTGACGTTGAAGAGAAAATAACAAAATGCATTGAAGAAATTGATAAATCATTCATAAATATGGATAAATTTATTAAGATTATGGACAATATGGAATCAACAGGTGAGAATAAAATATCATTAAACGATAATCGTAAACTTGATTTATGAAAAATAGATAATTATCAGAAAATAAGGCATATA
>CAZUHM010000137.1:0-4867 GCA_964620575.1 uncultured Methanobacteriaceae archaeon
AAGTGGAGTTAAAAATGGATTACATAACATTTAATGAAATAGCAAAAATTTTCAGTGGAATAAGAAACACATCAGTTAAAGAAGATGAAAAAAAATACACATATAAAAGCATAACATTAAATCATGACAATAACTTCAAAATAGACAAAAATAACCTGGAAAAAATTCAAATAAACAAAAAAATAGATGATAAATACTTACTTCAAAAAGGAAATATCATCATGAAACTAACTCCACCATACACTTCAAGAATCATAGAATTTAATGAAAACAATCTTACCACTACATCCAATTATGCTATCATAAAAATTTATGAAGAATATTCTCCAGAGATTTTAAATTTCTATTTGAACAGTTATTATGTAAAAAAACAGATTCATCAAGTATCGGAAGAAAACACTATGAAAGTGGTGAATATCAGTAATATAAAAAAATTCAAAATAAGAAAGATTGATGAAAAAAATAAAGAAACATACACAGAATTAATCAATACATTCAACAATAAAAAACGATTAATGGAAAAACAAATCCAAATTGAAGAAGATTTGTTAGAAGAAATCTTATTTGGGGAAAAACTATGAATATTAATGAGATACTAATCAGTTCATCAGAAAAATTTCGAGGACACATAGAATTTGAAGAATTCCAAAACAGTGTTATGGATATCCTATTTTACAAATATTTATCATACAATATTGAAAAAGAAAACAACAAAAAATTGTTTAAATATGATATAACCTTCCAAGAAGCATTCAATGAAGAAAACTATGAGTTTTATGGAAAAATAATCAAAGAAGAAAACATGAAAATACTGGGATATTTCATAGAACCTGTTGATTTATATCAAAATATCCTTAAATCCAATAATGTTATTGATGATTTTAATAAAGCTGTAAAAAATATAAAATTTGAAAATGAAGAATTGAAAAAATTATTTACCTTCATTAACTCTAAGAATAATGATGAATTGAAAGAGGCATATGAAAATCTAATTCAAGAAGTTAATCTTATAAAATTCAAAAATGAGAACATAGATGAGTTGATGAAATATTTCCTTAAAAATTCATTTACCCCCATTGAAATATCAAAATTACTTTGTATGATCGTATCTTCAACAAAAAAAGATTTTAAGAACATATATGATGCAACATGTGGTTCAGCTTCTACTTTACTAATGTTAAAGAAAGTAGCAAACGTAAATAATTATTTTGGACAGGAAATTAAAAAGAACTCTTTTAGATTATCACAGATGAACATGATTATGCATGGTATCCCTCCAAAAAATTTTCAAATATTTAACGAAGATTCAACCACATCACAACGGGAATTACCTCCAATGGATGCTATTGTATCCCATCCCCCATTCTTAAAAAAATGGGATGCAAATAAAAATCTCATAAATGATAAACGTTTTAATAGTTACAAGAAATTACCCCCAAAATCAAAAGCAAGTTATGCATTCATTGAAACTATGATATACCATTTAAATGAAAATGGAATCATGGCTGTAGTAATGCCGCAAACAATATTATCTAGATCCAATGCTGAAAAAGAAATACGAAAAACACTTGTAAAAGAGAAAAATTATGTTGATGCAATAATAGGTTTACCTGAAAAAACATTTCCTAAAAATATTTCAGCATGTATCATAATATTTAAGAAAAATAGAAACAAAGAAGATAATATCTTATTTATCGATGCATCACAAGAATTTGAAAAAACAAATAATCTGCATAAATTAACTGAGGAGAACATAAGTAAAATTGTTAACATTTACAAAAATAAATCAGAAATAAACAGGTATTCACATAATGCTTCAATATCTGAGATTAAAGAAAATGATTATAATTTAAACATTAAACGTTATGTTAACACATATGTAGAAAAAGATAAAATAAATATTAAAGAAACTATAAACGAAATTGATTCATTAGAAAAAGATATTCTGTTATTAAAGGAAAAAGAAAAAGAATTATTGAAAAAATTAGGTTTTTCTAATTAAAAAGTAAAAAAATAAAAATTAATGGTCTTTTGGTGTGTATGAGGTATCCCATTCTACAAATAACCAATCATCATTAATTTTTCTAAGTTTGAATTTTGAATCTAAATTCCAAATACTCTGAACACCTAATAAACATGTACGAAGATCCACAATTGTAATAATAGATGCTTTTTCATCGTCTACTTTAATTGATGGTATTTCTATTTTTGATTCTCTGTAATGTAATACATCATCTTTAATATCTCTTAAAAATTCCAGTTTTGTTTCTTGTCTACCAGAACCTCTTATTAATACAAAAGAATCATCAAATAATGCATCTAAATGAATTATATCCTTATTTAATAAAGCTCTTTGTAATTCTATGAGTTTATCCATAACTTCCCTTTCTTTATCATGAAAATTATCATCAAACAGTAATCGTACTTGTTTTGCCATAATATCCCCTATTATTTAAATAAATTTATAAAATATGAGAAAAAATAGGATAATATTTAAAAATAGAGATGGTAATAAAAAAATAAAAATAGTTTCAAGTTTTTATTTAATTATATTTGTAAAAGCCCTCTCCTGCATTTATTCCTGTTTTTCCTTCATCAATTTTTTCTTTTAATTTTGCTGCTATTTTACCTGGCGTTGTTGTTGGATCTTTAGCTTCCGGATTCATTATTACTATATTATATGCTGTTGTTAATCCTACAACATCCAGTATTCTGAATGGTCCTGTTGGTGCTCCTGTAGCTAACATCCACGTCTTATCAATTGTTTCAGGATCTGCTACTTCATTTGCATATAACGCTTCTGCTGCACTTAAAAAAGGCACTAACATTGAATTTAAAATATATCCTGGTTGTTCCTTCTTAAGTTGTAATGGAACCATATTAATGTTTTCTGCGAATTCTACTACTTCATCATAATACTTCTGTTCTGTTCCTGAATGTCCCATTACTTCTGCTGTATTGTTCTTCCATATTTCATTTGCAAAGTGTAATGCCAAGTATTTTGCTGGTCTTCCAGTATACTCTGCAAATGTACTTGGTAGCATTGTTGAAGAATTCGTAACTAATATTGTCTTTTCTGGCATATATTTCGCCAATTCTTGATAAAATGGTATTTTCTGTTTAGGATCTTCAGCAATTGCCTCAATGATTAAATCTGCATCTTCAGCAGCTTCTTCATAACTTGTTGTTAACTTTATATTTTCATATGCAGATTCTACCTTACTTATTAACTGGTTAATTTCAGCATCAGATAATTCTGTCTTATCTGTGAATCCCCTGCAGTATGCTTGAGGATTAACCTTCATTGCTTCCATTGTATTAATATATATCTCTTTTAACCTATTTATTTTTGGTTGGGCTCTTTCTATTGAACCTTCACTTCTTAACCAAATTGTTACTTTAAATCCGCAAAATGCGCTTTGAAAAGCTATTTGACTTCCAAGCACACCTCCACCTGCAACAGTAACATTTTTAATATTCATATTAGACCCCTCCAAAATGTTCATCATAAATATTTATTATCAATTTACTATATGTATTTATGTATATATATAAATTATCATGAATTATCATTATAAATATTGTTTAGTTATTTATTGAAAAAGAAGAAAACAAATATACAATTGATAATTTTTTTAAAGAATTTTAAATAAAGTCACATTAAAGAATAATTAATAAAAATCAATACTTTAAATAAAAAGTGATATGAAAAAAATTTATATTTTCAAAAAAAGGAGATTATTTAAGTGGTTTACTCATCTTTGATAAGTCCTGAGGATAATCATTAACACTTAAAGGTTTGTTAATATGTGTTAATCTAGCATCCAAGAATTTTTTACCATTATCTGATATTGCATAAATTGGGACAGAATTTCCATAATAATATGGCTTCTTAATCTGAGCATATTCAATAATATTCTTAGAAGAACAAGCAGTTACAATATCAGCATCCTCGAACATCATTTCAACTTCATCTTTAGTTGCTAGAGTAGTATGTGCTACAAAGATATAAACATTTACATCTTCAGGTACTTCCATAACTCTTAATTCATGTATCATTGGAGATGGTAATATAGTAATTGCAATATCCTTAAAACCTCTCTCAATAGCAATTTTTAATCCCCCCATAGGATTCAATTCAGCAGTTTTTGGATTTAAAACATTTTCTTCACCAATTTGTTCTATTATTTCTTTAATAGGTGTTGTACTAACCAGTCCAGATACTCTACCACCAACACCCTGAATCAAATCAGAATCTGTCATTAGTATTGTTCCAGCTCCTTCACATGCACCAACAACACAATCAATATTACCTAATTCCACATTACTGCGAAGAATCTCTGAAATACCTACAGAGAGCATATCACCCATTTTAAGTACCCTGTCTTTCGTACACATCCCAAAATCATCAATCCTATATTCTATGTTTTTTCTGATATCTTCTTTAGTAATCTTTTGGATATTGTGATATTTACCAAATATAGGACAATAATCTATGACAGGACTGTCTATACTTGTTATTTTACCCTCCTCAATAACAATTCGTGCCTTACCTAATGCTTCAATTACATGTTTATCCTTTACCAATGAAATCACCTTAAATATACTCTATATCATAATAAATAAATAGGTTTCTGTTAGTATATGACATCATATTATAACTTAATTTAAGAAGAAGAAATAATAGAAATAATGAAATAAATTAATTATTTAGATAATTGAATTAAAAATAATAGTTATGTAACAGAGACTTGGCATGCTGTCAACTTTGGAAACTACAAAATACAAATAACACCAACCACCACAGGAACAAAAACAATAACAGGAACATTCCAAAGCACAAGTGGAAAACCACTACCAGCAACAC
>CAZUHM010000138.1:0-4740 GCA_964620575.1 uncultured Methanobacteriaceae archaeon
GGAATAGTTGAAACAGATGAATACACAAAAAATACCAAAAACTATGGTGAATTTAAGGATAATGGATTACATGTACCGGTACCGGAAGCAGCACGTGTAATGCATAAAAACCTGGTTGAAAAAATCAGTAAAATCAGGGAAATCTCCAATGAAAGTCCATTAAACAAAATAATTGACAATAATGCAGAAGTAGGTATCATAGCATCAGGTGGAGCATATAACTACGTTGCAGATGTAGTGGCTCAGAACAATCTGAAAGTCAACATATTAAAGATAGGTTTCTCACATCCATATCCTGAAGACCTGGTAAAAAAATTCCTCGAAGACAACAGGGAAGTACTGGTTGTTGAAGAAGTAGATCCAATCAATGAAATTGAAACACTGGCAATTGCAGGAAAATATAATATTAACACTAAAATTCATGGAAAACGGGACGAAACACTACCTGAAATATTTGAATATACTCCGGACATAATCTTCGATGCACTGCAAAAATTAAGCTCATTTGAAGATAACAGAAATGCTCCAAACGAGGAATCACAGATAGCATTACCTTCAAGACCTGCAACATTATGTTCAGGATGCCCACATAGAGCATCATACTATGCTGCAAGGGAAGCAATAAACAGTATGAATCTGGATGTGGAAAGTATTCATCCGTCAGACATAGGATGTTACACATTAGGTATTGCACCTCCATACAAGATGGCAAACTATCTGATGTCAATGGGAGCAAGTGTGGGAACAAGCTGTGGATTCAGCAAATCAACAGATAACCAACCAATAATCAGCTTCATTGGTGATTCAACATTTTTCCATGCAGGAATACCACCACTTATCAATGCAGTTCATAACAAAAACAAATTTACACTAGTCATACTTGATAACAGGATAACAGCCATGACAGGTGGACAGACAAACCCAGGTATACCTGTAGATGGTATGGGTGATGAAGCACCGGCAATATCAATAGAAGCACTGGTCAAATCAATAGGAATAGAATTTGTAAGAAAAATCAACCCACTGGATGTTAAAGAAATGGTTGAGGTATACAAAGAAGCTTTAAACTATGATGGAGTATCAGTAATCATAGCCAAATATCCATGTAACCTAATAAACAAACAGGAAATACGTGAACGTAAATATGAAATAGTTGTAGACCAGGATAAATGTGTACATTGTAACATTTGCGTAAACAAACTGGCATGTCCAAGTATCAATGAAATTGACGGAAAAATTACAATAGATGATGTATGTAACAAATGTGCAGTATGTACTCAGGTATGTCCAACAAATGCAATTCATAAGGAGTAGATAAAATGGTATATAATATTTATATTTGTGGAATTGGTGGTCAAGGAATCATAAAAACATCCATAGTAATAGGTGAAACTGCAATACATAAAGACATGAATGTTGTAATGAGTGAAATACATGGAATGAGTCAGAGAGGTGGAGTAGTATCCACAGAATTAAAGATAGGGGAAGACCAGAGTCCTATAATTCAGGAAGGAGGAGCAGATTTAATCCTATCTTTTGAACCGGTAGAAGCTCTAAGAGCTTTACCAAAATCAAACAAAGATTCAATAATAGTAACAAACATTTCACCGGTATTACCGTCAACCATCAATCAGCAGGACATAGATTACCCTGACGTTGATGATATAATCGGAGAATTAGAATCTAAAGTGTCAAAAGTATATGCTATTGATGCAAATGAAATTGCAAAAAATGCTGGACATCCATTATCCATGAACATGGCAATGTTGGGAGCTGCAACGGCAATATCCACATTCCCATTGGAAAAAGATGATGTTATTGAAATCATGAAGGAAAATCTTCCACCAAAATCTATTGAAATAAACTTAAAAGCATTCGAGGAAGGATATAATTCCTGTCAATAAAAAAAGTATTAAGGGAGGTTACATTGAATAAATGTCTTCAGAAGATATGATTTCGGAATTTCCTTCTTTTAATATTTTCAATCCTTCTTCCATATTTTCTAATTTTAAAATTACTATAGCACTGTAAGTTTTTTGTTCTACAAATGCATATAAGTATTCGAGGTTTATGTTATTATCATCAAGAACTCTAAGAACTTTATTAAGTCCTCCTGGTTCGTCATTAATAGCAACTGCTAAAACCTTTGTTATTTTAACGATGAAATCGTTTTCTTCAAGTTTTTCTTTAACTGCAATTGGGTCAGTTACTATTAAACGCAAAATACCAAATTCGGAGGTATCTGCAATAGATAAAGCTCTGATGTTAATTCCTAATTTTTCAATAATGTCTAATGTATTTAATAATCTGCCTTCCTTGTTTTCTAAAAAGATTGATAATTGATCAACATATTCATTTGCCATACGATTCACTTCCCTATTTGTTTCTATTGTCAATAACTCTAACAGCTTTACCGGATTCCACTCTATCTATTGTTTTTGGCTCGACTAATGTAACGTTAACTCTTAAACCAATTTCATCATGTATGGCTTGAGCTAATTTGTCCTTAATATTTACCAATTCTTTTACATTATCAAAGAAAAGATCAGGTGAAGCTTCAACTTTAACTTCTATCTTGTCTAAGTTACCAGGTCTTGTGAGAATGATTTGGTAATGTGGTTCAACACCCTTAATTGATAGGAGTGCTTTTTCAATCTGTGAAGGGAACACACTCACACCTTTTATTTTAAGCATGTCATCTGTTCTACCAGTAATCTTATTCATTTTTACAAGAGTTCTTCCACAACCGCAAGTTTCATGGTGTAATGTTGTAACGTCCCTAGTTCTAAATCTGATAAGAGGCATACCAACCCTTGTTAATGTGGTTAGAACAAGTTCACCAGAAGTGTTTTCCGGTAACTGTTTCATAGTGTTCGGATCAATGATTTCAGGATAGAAATGGTCTTCATATAAGTGTAGGCCGTTCTGTTCTGAACATTCCATTGCTACACCCGGTCCCATAACTTCTGTTAAACCGTAAATATTGTATGCTGGCGTTTTGAATTTTTCTTCTATCTGTTGTCTCATTTCATCAGTCCAACTTTCAGAACCAAATCCAATAACCTTAAGGTTTAAATCTTCCGGTTTAATTCCCATTGCATCTAATTCTTCAGCAATATGTAATCCATAGGATGGAGTGAAGATTAACATTGTTGTTTTAAAGTCTTTAAGTAATTCTATCTGTCTTAAAGTTTGTCCGGTTGATATAGGCACTACAGTAGCACCAATTTTTTGTCCACCGTAATGTACTCCGAATCCACCAGTAAATAATCCGTAACCGTGAGTGTTTTGAATGATATCGTTTTCATCTACGCCCATCATTGTTAAACCTCTAGCTATAACCTCTCCCCAAATATCCAAATCTTCTTCTGTATAACCGGATACTGTAGGTTTACCTGTTGTTCCACTGGATGTGTGAATTTCAATAATATCTTTTTGAGGAACTGCGAATAAACCGAAAGGATATGAAGCTCTTAAATCTGTTTTTGTTGTAAAAGGTAGTTTTTCGATATCAGCTAGAGTTTCTATATCTTCAGGATAAACTTCTTCTTCTGTATATCTTTTATGATAATATGGTACTTTGTTAAATGCTGTTGTTACAACATCTTGCAATCTCTTTAACTGTAGTTCTTCCATGTCTTCTTTGGACATGCATTCAATTTTTTCATCCCAAAACATTATTAATTAACTTCCTTTAGTTGTCATTATTAATATGTATATATCAACCATATTATTAATTTTATTTGAATAAAATCTTGGAATGAGTTTTTATGAAAGATTATTGAATTAAATAAAATATCCTAGTAAAATTTTTTAATTTAAAGTAACAAAACTAGTAATAGGTGAAACAATGTCTGAAGAAAAATTAACATATGAAGATATTCAACGATATGAATTTGTTTTAGGAAAGGTTCCATCATTACTACTTGGTACAATGATAAGAAGAAAAGCTAACCTGGTAGGTAAGTTTGAAACAACAATAAAATCAAGACTAGGTTCATTAAATGAAGTTCAGCAAAAACACTTAAACATATTACTTAACTCTGACGTGTCAGATATACAGAAATTATGTCAGGAAGCATATAATCATTCAGGTAAAAAACAGTATAAACAGTTGGCTGAGCCAAAAGCTACAGAATTTATAGAAAAAAATATTGGAGAACTTAAAAAAATAGTTAAATAAGAATAAAATCAGAATATTCTATTCTATTTCCACTTCAACAGAATCCTTAGATTCTTCAGCTTTTTCTTCTTTTTCTTCAACAAGAGTCTTGTTTAAAATTATGAAGTCACCAATACTTGAAATATCATCCTGACTAAATACGACATTCTCATTAGAAAAACTAAGAGTAGTTGTTGTTGAAATTGTGATGTCTTTCATTGAAAAGCTTTCCAGGTCAATATCAACATTTTGAACTTTTCCAACAATATACCCTTCACTATTGATAACGGTCTTATTAATCAAATTATTAATTTTAAGATTTTCTGTTTCAGGAATTTTATCTAATAATTTTTTATCTAATTCTTCCTTAGTTTCAGCAACTTGAATGTAATCTCCAACTGCTAATATTGAAGAGGCAGGAATATCATAGTATTTTTTATTCAGTGGATTTCCAACAGAACCATAAATATTTGAAATTTTTGAAGTTTTTCCATTCACATCTATTTCTGCGAGTTTAGCAATATCTCTTACTTTTTTATCAATTATTTTTTTTTCAAGTAAATCTTTAGCGTTCATGG
>CAZUHM010000139.1:0-4589 GCA_964620575.1 uncultured Methanobacteriaceae archaeon
CATAGGTTATGTTACACTCAAGTGCAAAATTGTTAAATGCATTTTACAATTTTTTGGAATACCATTAATTTTAAAATTTTCTTTTATCTATGAGTTATGGGGGTTGACTAAATGATAGATAAATTAATCAAACGTGATAAATATGTTAACAAATTAAAGCACAATTTGACTGATATAATAATATATTGCTGCAAAACAGTTAGCTTAAAAATAAAAAAATTGTAAAAAAAGTAATTCTTGAAAGGTTTCAATAATATGGAAATTAAATTTTATCCCAAATTTCATCAAAATTGTATGTGTTGCTTCTTTCTGTATTTGTAATTTCATCATCTATGTCTTTTATAAATTCTTCCAGTTTTTCTGAAGTTTCAAAATCATATAAGTAATCTTCATCTAAGAGTTTTTCTTGACCTTTCAGCATAATCTGTTCGTAAGTGAAATCAGGGAAATACAGTTGTGTGTACAATCGTGTATTATTGTTTTGTGTACCAGGTAATGGAGTAATTTGTGCATATGGTTCAATATTTTCAAATAATATTGTTTTAAGTTCTAGTTTTTCTTTTAGTACTTTGTTTATGTTGTAAATAGTTAAACTAGGGTTTTTTAATGATAATTCATTAGTATAATAATATAATAGACATTCATCAAAACCATTAAACATCATAATTCCTTTAATATTGAAATGTGCTTTGAAGAAATTATATGTTTTATTACATTCTTCTACAATATCTTTGTTACATCCAAGATTTATTGATCTACGTATGAACATGAACTTCTGTATTTCATTCAAATCAATAACTTCTTCTTTGATAATGTCTGTATTTTGTTTAAATCTAAAGATGATGCAATTTTTCTGAGCATATGTTTCATATATGCTCAAATCAGAACTATCCCATCTAAGAATGTTATCTTCCGTTTCATAGTTGTACAAACTGATGTAAAATTCATTTTTTGGAAAACCGTCTTCAACAAAATCTCTAATATCATCAAGATTATGAACATTATGATTCACATATCCTGTTGATATATTTCCTGTTGTGAGTAATCTATTGAAATGTTTACCGTACAATTTTTCATAGAGTTTGTACCAGTTTTCATCTATTTGCATATAGACTCTCCTTTCAAGAATAATTGTTAGTTATTCAGCATTTTTTTATGCTTTTGAATCATTATTTTAAGTTAATTAAATACTATTTATGTTATTATAAATAATGTTTAACTAAGATTTGTTAAAGTTCTATTTAATTTTTATCCATTAAGCTTTAATAAAAAAAAGTATAATTTAATTATATTTAAAAAAAGTGTAATTTGGGGAGGTCAAAATCATAGTTTAATTTTATCTTTGTTGATTTGGATATTGATGAACTTGTCCAGTGCACTTTCGACCAGACCTTCTGATTCTATAACCTTAATGCCCATGCGTTCAACTTCAGCTCGGGCAACCATTCCGATTTTTTCACAGATAATAATGTTGCAATCTTTAATAGAATCTGCAGATTTTTCCCATTCTTCACCTTCAGGTCTGTGATCCTTAAAAGAGAATATTATGTTGTCATATTCAATTGTGTGTTTTTTCTCATCATAATTATAAACAATAAAATATTCACAAATACCGAAATGTTCTAATCGTTTTCCATTTTCTTTAACGGCCACTCCAATTTTTCTCATCCAACATCCCCCTAACGTAGTCTATACCAATATTTGTTATATCTTCTTATTATTTTTATATATGTTTTTATATATTGTGTATTATGAATAAAGAAAAAGCTAAAGTTCATATAATATACGCTCATCCAAGCAGAAAATCAGTGACATGCGACATCAAGGAAGCTTACATTAGGGGATTGGAAGAAAAATCTATTGAATATACTCTAACTGATTTGTATGAATCAAATTTCAATGCAGATATTTCTGAAGAGGAGTATTTAAGAGAAAACAATAACGTGTCCTTTCCTTTGTCAGAGGATGTTCGGATGGAACAGGAAATGATTAATAATTCAAACGTTTTAACATTCATTTTTCCATTATTTTGGATGGATGCTCCTTCAAAGCTGGTCGGATATTTCACAAGAGTATTTACTAAAGGATTCAGGTATGGATATGATGATGGAACAAAAGAAACCATGAATGTCATGAGGGAAGTGAATTTCTTAATAAGTGCAGGCAGTGGTTTTGAAGATCTTAAAAAGGATGGAAAGGTCAAGGCTTTAGAAACAATTTTTGTGAAGGACAGGTTGGCAGGAAAAACAGAAAAATCCAGATTATATTTCTTCACAGAAACAACATTCAAAAAAGAAAAAGAATTAAATAATAGACCGAAGTATGTTAAATACGCACAAAAGATAGGAAGAAATACTATTTAATAAAATCTTCCTTTTTGTATTCTGTTGTTGGTTGTGTAACATTAATCAGGTGAACTACATCATCTACATCAACCAATGTATTAATACATCCATCCCTTAGCAGGTACACTCCCTGAGGACAAAACTTTTCTAAGGACATCATTGCAAGATTTAAATCAATGGGACATGCAACTCCAATAACTCCCTTAAATGGTCTTTTCTTAATAACGTTCTTGATGAAAGTTGAACCAGGAACAATATACATGTCCACTCCTTTCTTGTCACTGATTGCCTTGATTATTCCAATGGAACAGTTGCCACATTCAACACATTCAAGTCCAGATTCACCCAACTTTGCAGGACAATTGGTTGCCCTAAGACAATGAGGTAAAACCATGATTACGTCCTTAGCATCAAGTTTTTTAAATGCATCCCTATTTATTCTGTTTCTAAGATCAATACTAATCTGGTCAATAATCAAATCATTCAACTGGAACCATGTGGAAAGTTTCTTAATAAAGGGATATGATAAATTAAGTGTAAATAGCAGTAATCCTGGAAATAACAATTTCTGATTTTTAATCATGTATGCTCCCAGAATTAACGTAATGCCGATTAATATTAGTAAAATCACTAATAAAATAAAAACTACCTGTCCAAGAAGAGTGAAAAAATTAAAATCCATATGTTTTTGCTTCCATAAAATTAATTTTACAAATCATTATACTATATTAAATTGTATATTTTCAAAATATTAAAATGTAACTAAAACAGGGATTAATTACTGTTAATGGGTATAATCCGGTTATTTTTAATATTTCCAATGATATTCTTCATATTTTCATTAAACATCATTTTATTCTCTATTTTTTAGGTTATGCTCTATCCATGCTTATGTTGATTTATAAAACATATGAAAAGAAAGAAAAAGAAAAATTATTTTCGTGAAAAATAAAGGTAAGTATGAATGACCTCAATAAGAATTATTACAACAGCTATAATTATAAAAGGAATATCAAATATAGGATCAAAATTACATAATCTTCCATAAACCATTGGGAAATAATTAATCAAAATGTATAGAAATGCAAAATATGAAAAAAATGAACCGAATACTCTTTCATAAGGAATTCTATTTGACTCGTGTATGGTATAAGTTTTAGGAACATCTTCTCTTCCCCTGTCAATAGATACTGCAGCAAGTAATGATACTACGGCAGCTATTGAACCTAAAGTATGATAATCTATAACCTCAATAAGACCTGTCAGGAATCCTGCGAAATATATTACCAAACCTAATGCTATTGAAATGAATAATCGTTTGAAAAATAGTTTAAAAAAATAACCTACATCAAAATCCATAAATTAATCACCATAAATATTATATTTACAATATTATATAGAAATTTTCTAAATAATAAATTATTCCTGATATTACCCTTTTTAAAAAATAAAAAATATCTCCCATTAATAGAAATCTTTTTATTATTTGGAGTAGATATATAATAAATACTATTCTAATAATTCATATTATTCTTTGTTTCATCTCACTTTGATCGGCGGAGCAGGCTGCTTCAGATTATTCTTTGTTTCATATGGAGTAATATATTAAATAGAATTATTTATTCATTAAAAAATTTTTACTAAAGTTTAATATGACTAAAATTGTAATTTATCATTCAAAAGAATGTGATCCTAAAAGATGCACTTCTGTAAAGCTACAAAAGCAAAATAAAGTTTTTATCACTCATAATATGAGAAAAATACCTTATAATGCTATAGTTTTGGATGCTGAAGCAAATAAAGCTGTGTCTATTGAGGATAGAGAAAAAATTACAAAATATGGATTATCAGCATTGGATTGTTCTTGGAAAAAGTTGAAGGACTCATCCTTTAATTTTAAGTCTAAGAAAAATCATAGGTTACTTCCCTTCCTGGTTGCAGCAAACCCGGTTAACTATGGAAAACCTTGTATATTATCAACTGCTGAAGCATTAAGTGCTACATTATATATTGTGGGATACAAAGATGAAGCACGTGACTTAATGAATTCGTTCAAATGGGGTCCACACTTCATTTCACTTAATGAAAACTTATTAGAAGCCTATAGTGAGGCAAGTAATAGTACTGAAATTGTAAAAGTACAAAATGAATTCTTAGGAGGAAATTAACATGGCAAAATTTGAAGAAGCTGAAAACAGAATGTTCAACATTAAAATTTGTTTAAAATGTAACGCAAGAAACCCA
>CAZUHM010000140.1:0-4583 GCA_964620575.1 uncultured Methanobacteriaceae archaeon
GACATTCCAACCATTTTAATGTCATCATAGTCTTTAAGCAATTCAAGTGTTTCTTCTACTTTGGTTAATGCTTTTTCTTCTTTTCTACTTCCTATGATTACATCTTCACCTGCAATTGCTAATCTTTTTCCTAAATTTAATCCTTGTGAACCTGTTCCACCAATTATTGCTATTTTCATGTTATTACCTCACTATATTAAAAAAAAAATATTTATCATGATTAATCATTATATAATATATTTTTTGATGATAATATATATAATTTTAGATATACTACTATTGTTATTTTACAGAAAACTTATAACAGATTATATGGCTTCTTCACCACTTTCACCTGTACGAATCCTAATTACTTTATCAATTGATGAAATAAATATTTTTCCATCACCGATGTTACCTATGTGTGCACCATCTTTAATTATATCGACAATCATGTCAACTTTATCTTCGGTTGTAACTATTTCTATCATTACTTTGTTAATTAAGTCAGTATGATATGTATTTCCACGATATTTTTCAGTTAAACCTAACTGTTCACCACGACCCTTAACTTCAGAAATTGTTAAACCATAACAACCTATTTCTTCAAGCATATCTTTTACAACATCTAATTTTTCTGGTCTAATTATTGCCACGATTCTTTTAAACATTATCCAACCCCACCTTAAAATTATAATTCATCCATTTATATGAAAGTATATCCTGTAAAACTCGAATATCCGTTCCAAAAGTTAATATTTCATACTCTATATTTTGACTTATTCAATCATTGATATATATGAAAGATACTTCCGTTACTTATGAATATAGATGAATATACACCATAGTTATCATTTAAATTTATCAGATTATGTCCAATAAACTGGATAATTCCACAGAATGATTTAAATCTTAAACATTAATCCCGATGAAAACATAAGAAATTATCACAACAATCCAGATATTTCTATTGAAGATTACTGTGTATCTTTCTTCAATATTGATTCATATAAATTAGTTTTAGTAAAAATAATTATTAAATAAAATTATTAAAAAAAATAAAATATTATTTTTCCTAATATTATATTGTATTTCCAGACATATAAATTATTATTAATTGTTAAATTTAGTATTTAAATAAAATAAAAAAAGATTTAAAAAATAGATTTTATCAAGATATTTTTAAAAAATAAATAAAAAAATAATAAAAAAATGAACAATATATAAAATCATTCAGAATAATTAATGTAAAAAATGTTATAAATATACAAATTTATTCATTCAACAAATCGCGTATTTTATAAGTACATTTCTTTACTGTACGGGCTGCATCAAAAAACTCGGCCCTTTCATAATCATTCATTCTGACAGGAACTATACGCTGGATACCACCACGGCATAAAATTACAGGAACACCTAATGAAACATCATAAACACCCTCAACTTCACCCTCGAGATAAGTACTAACTGTAAGAATCTTTCGGCTATCATTAACAATAGTAGAAATAAGGTTACTTATAGCATATGACGGTCCATATTCAGTTGCTCCTTTCTTAGAAATAATATTTCCACCAGCATTTTTAAGTCTCTTTACCAATTCACTTACATCCAAATCAGTATAATGAGAGAAATATTTTAAAGGAATTCCGCCAATAGTTGTAGAACTAAGCAGAGGAACCATATGGTCACCGTGTTCACCAATTACCCTGGTATGAATTTCACCACTATTTATTTTAAAATGTTTTGCTAAAATTGTTTTAAGTCTTAAAGAATCCAGGTGATTTCCCAAACCAATCACCCTATTTTTTTCAAAACCAGAGTATTCCAATGCAATAGAAGTCATTACATCCACAGGATTAGTAACTATTAAAATAATAGAATCCGGAGCATATTTTGCAATGTCTTGAGCGTATTCCTTAATAATCTTTGCATTTGGTGCTGCTAAGTCTAATCTTGTAAAACCATCTTTTCTAGGAACTCCTGAAGTAATAAGAACTACCTTCGAACCTACAATATCTTCAACATTACATGATGGCGTTAGTACACTGTCAATATCTTCGGCTGCAAGAGCATCATACATGTCCAACACTTCACCTGTAACTTTTTCATGACTACTTTCTCTAGAGTACATCACTATTTCATCAATCACAGCTTCTTTAGCCAATGTAAATGCTACGTTTTTTCCTATTGTACCTGAAGCTCCCATTATAGTAATTTTTACCATCATCTCACTCCATGTTAATTTCGTTGATAATAATTTCTATTATATAATTATCTATTTCCTAATATTAAAAGATTTCTATACATAATATAATAAAATAAAAGAGATAATTGAAAAATTAATGAAAACAAAGAAATAAAAATAATAATTGTTTAAAAAATACGAAATAATAATTGCATAATAAAAAAAGTTGTTGAAAAAATCAACAATGTATAAAAAAAAGAGTTATTCTTCTAATTTATCAAGGAAAGTTAAAGCATTGGCTTTGATATAACCACTGTCATCACTTTCAGCCAATTCTTTTAATGCTGCAATTGCCTCGTCTCCACCAATATTTCCTAAACCGAATACTGCTCCACCACGAACAAAACTTTTTTCATCTTTTGAAGCTTTTAAGAAAACATCCAAAGTGTCAGGTCTTGCAATTTTAGCTAAAGCCCAAACAGCTCCACCACGTGCTCTCCAACTTTCATCATCAACAACAGTCAATAATGCATCAATTGCATCTTCACCATATTCTGCCAGTGCTGAACTTGATTGTCTTCTAACCCATTTGTTTCTATCATGTAATAATTCTACAAATATTTCAATAGAACTAGGATCCTTTAAATCCCTTAATAATTCAACCATAGTTAATTTAGTATTTTTAGGATAGTCCACTTTCAGAACTTCTTCATGTAACACGTCAATTTCAGCAGGCATATTCATTGCAATTGTACTTTCTGCTTCAATTCTTACAAAATCGTCATCATCATTAAGATTATTAATAGCATCTAAAATTTCTTCTTTACTCATGGTAACCACTCTATTAATTTATATAATTCATCATCTATCTTAATTATATTTAGCTTTAGATACTATAAATAATTAAGTATTACAAATATAATAGTAATTTATTTAATAGGAGAAGACTAAACTTGTTTAAAATAACAACAATAGCCGGTGATGGAATCGGACAAGAAGTAATGAAACCAACACTGGACATATTAGAAACAACAAATGCACAATTTGATTTCATACCACAAGATGCAGGTGCCGAATGTTACAAGAAAAATGGTACCAATTTACCAACAGAAACTATAAATTCATGTAAAAAAAGTGATTCAACCTTATTTGGAGCAGTAACCTCAATACCACAACAAAAAAGTGCAATAGTAACATTAAGAAGAGAATTAGACTTATACATTAATCAAAGACCAATCAAATCATACGACAATCCCGACATTAATTTCACAATAATACGAGAAAATTCGGAAGGATTATATTCCCATCTTGAAGAAGATAAGGGTGATGAAGCAATAGCTATAAGAAAAATCACATACAAAGGTTCAGAAAGAATCTGTAACTATGCATTCGAGTATGCAACAAAAACAAAACAAGAAAAAGTGACAGCAGCACACAAAGCAAATGTCTTACCTTTAACTGATGGAGTATTTAAAAAATCATTCTACAAAGAGGCAGAAAAATATCCTCAAATAAAAGCAAATGACTATTACATTGATGCTATGGCCATGTATCTAATAACAAATCCCGCCCAATTTGATGTGATAGTAACAACAAACCTATTTGGAGATATACTCTCTGATCAGGGAGGCGGACTTCTAGGTAGTCTCGGATTAATACCTTCCGCAAATATAGGCGAAAACAACGGACTATTTGAACCCGTACATGGATCAGCACCAGATATAGCAGGACAAAACAAGGCCAACCCCATAGCAATGATATTATCCAGTTCATTGATGCTTGAATTTCTTGGAATGCAAAAGGAAGCTCTTAATATTCAAAAAACTGTTGAAGAAATTATTAGAGAAGGAAAAGTTAAAACACCTGATATGGGTGGAACAAACAATACTCAAGAAATATGCGATGAAATCATAAGAAAACTCCAATAAATACACTAAATTATTACTAAAAAATAATGGAATAATATTAAACAAGCCATAAATTTATAAACTTCAAATTAAAAAAATATAAGTAATAATTAAGAAATTTTTATTCAAACCTATTCTCAAAAGCACAAAAGTAATTTGTATACACATTGAATAATAGGCCAATACTCATAAACGAGTATCAGAATAGAAATATCAATATCATATTTTTACCGAGGAGGTATACTAAATGAAAACTACTGTAAGTATAATTAAAGCAGATATTGGTAGTGTTGGTGGACACGCAGTAACACACCAATTACTAAAAGATAAATGTAACGAATATTTATCCAAAGCAAAAGAAGAAGGATTATTAACTGATTTTTATATAACCAACTGTGGTGACGACATAGACATGATCATGACCCACACAAACGGTCCTGACAATGAAGAAGTTCACAAATTAGCATTTGACACATTCATGGCTGGTGCAGAAGTAGCAAAAGGACTTAAAT
>CAZUHM010000141.1:0-4520 GCA_964620575.1 uncultured Methanobacteriaceae archaeon
CTTTACCGGTAATGGTTACAGTATCTTTGTATTTGGTGTCCTGTATTGCATCATAAGTTATGATTGTGTCCTGTTTGTCTACATTGAATGTCATGGTTGCATTTGATGCCCAGTATTTTTCATTTCCTGCAAATGAAGCAGTTACTGTTTTTTCTCCTAATTGTTTGAATGATGTTGTGTATTCAAATATTCCATCAGATGTTGTTAAATTAACTTCAGTTTCTCCTATTATTAAGGTGACTATTTGATTAACTAAACCAATCTGGTCTTCATCCATGAGTGAACCACTAATTGTAACTTTACCTTTGTATTTTGCATCACTAATTTCATCGAATACGATTATGGTGTTTTTAATTTCAATAACGGGAGTATTGTTTTCAACAATATTTGAAGTACCAGTAGTTACTACAGCATTATCTCCTGTATAATCATCTGCAATAAGATCATTATCTGTTATACTGTTTCCGTTGGTTGTTACGTTTACTGCATATATATTATTATTTGTAGTTGTTACTGTTACGTTGTTGAACTCGACAATGTTATCATTTGCATTTTTTAAACCGTTATTTGAAAGTTTAATTCCTGTGGTGTATGGATCAATATAATCGAATGAACCTGAAATATCGGATTCCATAGTAGTATGTACTTCTATGTTGTTGTATGATACATCAGAGTTTTGATCTGCTAATGCAATTGCAACGCCATTGTCAGCATTAACTGTTACGTTATTGTATGAAATATCGTTATTTTCTCCGGCATATGCTTCAACAGCCCATACATATTTAGCCTGAGTATCAACTACGTTATTTGTAACTTGGGTATTTTCTGTACTGAGTACGTCATATGATGTAAGGTCCATTGCACCTTCTAATACAATTCCATAACTCATGTCTGTTGCGGTGCTTTTTACAACATTATTGTTTATGATTGAGTTGTTTAATACAAATACGTGTATACCGGAGCTGTATTTTTCACTTGTAGTATTTACTGTGTTGTTTTCAATTAATGAACTATTTGCATATTGGAGTTTTACTCCATAATCATATACTTTTCCTTCAGTAACAAATTCATTGTTAGTTATTTGAGGTGTATCAAGATAGTTGTCACCAGTTCCATATACATATATACCGAATATTGTTCCAAGATCTTCTGATTCGACGTCATTCTTTTTAGTTGTGATACGGTTGGAATCTATTATTATTCTATCTGATTTGGCTTCGATTGATGTGAGGTATAAAACATTGATTGAACTGTCTGCTCCATAGTCGATTGGGTCTTCAGGACCGATTGTTGTAATTGTATTGTTTTTTATAACATTATCTGAACCACCATCAATGACAATAGCACGGGTTTCAACTGAATCTTCGGTAGTGGTCATATTTAAGGTGTTGCCTTCGATTTTCACATTACATGAATCTTCAATAGTGATTATTGCTTCTTCAGTATCAAGACTGTTCATCACAAGTTTTGTAATGTTAACATTATCTGCAGTAACTAGTATGCCACCATTATTCAGTACACCCTGTGTAGGGGCAGTAGTTAGGTTCAATGGAATATCAATAATCATAAACTTATCAGAGAATTCACCTTCAAACCTAAGTTCACTACCCTGAAGTACATTACTTTTAAGTTTTCCATCATTATCGAAGTATTCTGTCCAGTTACCATCATTTAATGTGATAACTTTCGAAATAGGAGTATTGTTTTCAACAATATTTGAAGTACCAGTAGTTACTACAGCATTATCTCCTGTATAATCATCTGCAATAAGATCATTATCTGTTATACTGTTTCCGTTGGTTGTTACGTTTACTGCATATATATTATTATTTGTAGTTGTTACTGTTACGTTGTTGAACTCGACAATGTTATCATTTGCATTTTTTAAACCGTTATTTGAAAGTTTAATTCCTGTGGTGTATGGATCAATATAATCGAATGAACCTGAAATATCGGATTCCATAGTAGTATGTACTTCTATGTTGTTGTATGATACATCAGAGTTTTGATCTGCTAATGCAATTGCAACGCCATTGTCAGCATTAACTGTTACGTTATTGTATGAAATATCGTTATTTTCTCCGGCATATGCTTCAACAGCCCATACATATTTAGCCTGAGTATCAACTACGTTATTTGTAACTTGGGTATTTTCTGTACTGAGTACGTCATATGATGTAAGGTCCATTGCACCTTCTAATACAATTCCATAACTCATGTCTGTTGCGGTGCTTTTTACAACATTATTGTTTATGATTGAGTTGTTTAATACAAATACGTGTATACCGGAGCTGTATTTTTCACTTGTAGTATTTACTGTGTTGTTTTCAATTAATGAACTATTTGCATATTGGAGTTTTACTCCATAATCATATACTTTTCCTTCAGTAACAAATTCATTGTTAGTTATTTGAGGTGTATCAAGATAGTTGTCACCAGTTCCATATACATATATACCGAATATTGTTCCAAGATCTTCTGATTCGACGTCATTCTTTTTAGTTGTGATACGGTTGGAATCTATTATTATTCTATCTGATTTGGCTTCGATTGATGTGAGGTATAAAACATTGATTGAACTGTCTGCTCCATAGTCGATTGGGTCTTCAGGACCGATTGTTGTAATTGTATTGTTTTTTATAACATTATCTGAACCACCATCAATGACAATAGCACGGGTTTCAACTGAATCTTCGGTAGTGGTCATATTTAAGGTGTTGCCTTCGATTTTCACATTACATGAATCTTCAATAGTGATTATTGCTTCTTCAGTATCAAGACTGTTCATCACAAGTTTTGTAATGTTAACATTATCTGCAGTAACTAGTATGCCACCATTATTCAGTACACCCTGTGTAGGGGCAGTAGTTAGGTTCAATGGAATATCAATAATCATAAACTTATCAGAGAATTCACCTTCAAACCTAAGTTCACTACCCTGAAGTACATTACTTTTAAGTTTTCCATCATTATCGAAGTATTCTGTCCAGTTACCATCATTTAAAGTCATTATGTTTCCATCAACAGAAACAACAGGAACGGAGGTATTTTCTGCACTAGTCCCCGAATCTTCTTCACAACCATCAAAAGGTACACCTTTGATGTTTTTATCTGTATTCTTTGTTATTTGAACGTTTTTAGTATTTACATCTGTACTTTGGACACTATCTGCACTTTCCTGTGCAGGTGTGTCTGCAATAATAGGAGTATCTGTTGCATTGTTATCTATATCGGCTGATGTGACAGCTGAAATTCCTATTGTCGCAATTAATATTAAAGTAAATAATAAAAACGCTCTTGTTTTATTATTAAACATTTTAAATTACCACATAATTATTTAATCTTTCAATATCAGATTATAAATTTTAAAATTTTTTTGAAAGATATGTATATATATTAATTATTAAAATTTATTTTATTTTTTTCAAACAATTTTTTCTGTCATAAAAGTAGTTATTATTACAGGGAGTTCATAAGAGCTTGTGTAAAAAGAGTGTAAAAGAAATTCTTAAAAATCATTCATTTTAATCAATAACAATACATAACGATTGGGTCATGATAAAAATCATACTTTACTATTTGTATAGTTTAAATCATTAAAAAAATACTATTTTTCAAACTCTATTAAATTAAAGACATTATCTTGTCGGGTAAAAAAAGGAAAAAAGAGAAGTTTAATTATTTTTAAGAGGTTACTTTGAATGTTGTGGTGGTTTCATAACTATTATAGTTGGTGTTTCCTGCGTAACTTATTGTTACGTTGTTGGTTCCAATAGTATTGGCTGTTGTTGTGAGTGTGAATGCTCCAGAGGTATCGGTTTTTGCTTTAAATAGCTTACCATTTATGTATATTAGTGCATTGATATTGCTTAATGCTTTTCCATTCTTGTCGGTTATTTTTCCTGTGATGGTTACGTTGCCTTTGTATTTAACTGTCTTGATGGAATTTACTGTAATTATTATGTTCTGTTTGTTTACTTTGAATGTGGTTTTGGTGGAGTTACTATTATAATTACTGTTTCCAGGATAACTTACTGTTACGTTATTGGTTCCAAGAACATTAGCAGTTGTTGTGAGAGTGAATGCACCATCAATGTCTGTTTTTGCTTTAAATTGTTTACCATTAATGGAAATTATTGCATTAATATTGTATAATCCTTTTCCATTTACATCAGTTATTTTACCTATTATAGTTACATCATCTTTATATCGTACTGTCTTAATTGAATTGACAGTGACTATTATGTTCTGTTTGTTTACTTTGAATGTGGTTTTGGTTGAGTTACTATTGTAATTTGTGTTTCCACCGTAACTTAGTGTTACGTTATTGGTTCCAAGAACATTAGCTGTTGTTGTAAGTGTAAATACGCCATCAACATTTGTTTTAGCTTTAGATAATTTACCATTAATATAAATCAGTGCATTAATATTGTACAATCCTTTACCATTAATATCAGCAACTTTACCTGTGATTGTCACATTATCTTTATATCTGACTGTCTTGATGGAATTGACTGTGA
>CAZUHM010000142.1:0-4501 GCA_964620575.1 uncultured Methanobacteriaceae archaeon
CACAGAAAATGGAAGAAATGCAGGAAACCATTGATGAACTACAAAAAGAAATTGAAGAACTTAAAGCAGCTAAAAACACAACACTCACACTCGACGAAATTACAGATGCAAGATACAAAGCAGACGTAACAATCAGCGGAACACTCGTAAACGAAGACAGTATCGGACTATTCAACCAAGTTGTAACATTAACTATTGGTGATACTGAAGTAAACGTAACAACAAAAGGTGGAGCATTCGAATACACAACTTCATTCAAAAATCTTGGAGAAAAAAATGTAACAGCTACTTATGCAGGAACAGACAAATACCGAGCATCAGAAGCAACAACATCATTCACAGTTGAAAAACAGGATATAGTTATAACTTGTGATCCAATACAGGATGCACAATACAAAGCAGATGTGACCATAACAGGTAAAGCAACTGACGTAACAGGAAAAGGACTCAACAACATCAATGTAGTCATAAACATCAACGGTAAAACACTAAAAGCAAAAACCGATAAAACAGGAGCATTCACACTCACAACAACAGCAACACAAACCGGAGAAAACACAGTAACACTCAGTTACAAAGGAAACGACAACTACAACGGCAACGAAACAACTGTCACATTCAATGTTGAAAAACAAGACATTGTAATTACATACGATGCAATAGAAGATGCTAAATACAAAGATACTGTAACCATAACTGGTAAAGTAACTGACGTAACAGGAAAAGCACTCTACAACATCAACGTAATCATAAACATCAACGGCAAAACATACAAAGCAAAAACCGACAAAACAGGAGCATTCACACTCACAGCAACCACAACAGCAGCTGGTGAAAACAAAGTAACACTCAGCTATGCAGGAAACGACAACTACAATGGATACGAAGCTAACACAACATTTAATGTTGAAAAACAGGACATTACCATCACATATGATCCAATTAAGGATACTGTATCTGGTAAAGATGTAACCATTACTGGTACAATCAAAGATGCAAACGGTAATGCTGTCAGCAACGTAAATGTACTTATACGCATTAACACTAAACTATTCAAAGCAAAATCAGACAACACAGGAGCATTCACACTCACAACAACCGCAACCACACTTGGAACAAACAACGTAACACTAAGTTATGGTGGAAACACCAACCTTAACAGCTGCGAAACCAGTACAACATTCAATGTAATAGCAAAAGCAGAATAATTATATTTTAATTATTCTCATTCATTTTTTTTGAAAAAAATTTTTTATTATCCTATTATAAACTTTTTTTTAGTTAAGATTATTAGAAGCTTTTTTTTATGATTATTAGGATTATGCAACATTTTTTTTGCAGATACCATAATTATTTTATCATCTTTGAACAAA
This sequence comes from uncultured Methanobacteriaceae archaeon, assembly GCA_964620575.1. Classification (GTDB taxonomy): domain Archaea; phylum Methanobacteriota; class Methanobacteria; order Methanobacteriales; family Methanobacteriaceae; genus Methanosphaera. The sequence goes on from CAZUHM010000142.1 coordinate 1,374, forward strand.
TTAATTTTTATATAATAATATTCATTTTTTAATAATTAGTATATTATAACTTATTTGAAATAGGGGTGAAATAATGAGAAGTATAACTAAATTCTTATTAGTTTCTATTATTATGTTAATATTCTTTGTAGGAAGTATTTCTGCTACAGATAATATTACGAGCGCTGAAAATAATGAGGATATTAGTATCTCACAACAAGTTATAAATAATAATATAGAAAACACGAAAAAAGAAACTGATATTGAAACAAGTAATGAAAAAATTATTGAAAAAAATAACGATTCAACAAATATAAAAAAACAGGGAAACTCCATAATCACACTAACAACTAACAATTATGAACAATTTTTCACAACAGACACCTCTACTGGCTACCCAAAGACAACAGACTTGATAAGAGATGGTGATACATTAAACTTAAAAGGAACATTCATAAACCAAAATTTTACGGTAGACAAGAATATAACATTCACTAGCTTAGACAATGATGCAAAATTATATAATTGTACAGTATACGTTATAGGAAACGAAGCATCAGGTTCAACAATATCTAACCTAGACATATTCAATAATGGAACATTACTAAGAGGTATACAAGTAAAGAGTGCATCAAACCTCACAGTAAAAGATAATCATATCATAACATATGGTCTGCGCGCTTATGGATTTGTAGCAGATTATATGAATAACAGTCTGATGGAATCAAACTACTTTGAAAGAGATGGTGATGATTGGAGATACATTGCATTCGTTATAGGCAAATCACATTACAATACAATAGCAAACAATACAGTAATCTGTGGAGCAAACGGAATATACCTCAGTATTTATGGTAGTATTGAAGCAAATTTTGAGGGAGGTGCCTCTAATTATAATATTATTACGGGAAACAAGATTACTGCACGAGGTTATATTACCTCATGGTGTTATAATATACAGGTAATGGGAGCATACAATAATGTCACGTATAATACTGTAATAGGAGGATTCAGAGGAATATCTACACAGGATTATGAAAACAATTACATAGCATACAATGATATACAGGCGATAAACGAAGGAATATACGCTTGTGAAAATGCAACAGTGATTCATAATATCGTGCATGTTAATCAAAGTGCTACTGGAATTACCATAGGAAGTGATAATGTACTGGTGGAAAACAATGATATTACTACAATGAATGGATATGGAATTGATATTCGTTCAGGTAATGTTTTAATAAGAAATAATACGATAACATCAACGGGAAGTTATGGAATTTATTCGAAAGGTCAATATAATGGAATAAGAATTGAAAATAATAAGATTAACGCGTTTAAAGATGGAATTTTATTCAAACAACAAACTAGAACCAAGAAAACTAATAATATATACATTGATAGAAATAATATTTATTCACAATCGGATTATGCGATAAACCTTGAAGAAGCGGGTGCATATAATCCCTCAGATATCAATATATCAGTAACATCATCTAATGTATTATCATCTAATAAAGGTAATGGAATCATTGCATATCTAGGTCCATCCAATTCAAATGAAAGTATTCGATTAGACTCCAATCAACAAATAACAATCACTACACAAAATTATACCCAGTGGTTTACTGATTCTGTAGCAAACAATAATGTTGAACAAAATGCAACAATTACATTGAAAGGAACATTTAACAATACTGATTTCATATTCAACAAAAAAGCGCATATAATAGGAGAAAATTGTCAAATTATCAATGGAACGATAACATTTGGTTCCGATGCACATCAGTCCACAATAACAAACATCACATTCACAAATAATGAACTTAGCGTAACCAAGCATGCAATAGAATTATTAGAAGTTAATAATTGTGAAATAAGCAATGTAGAAATAAAAAACTTTGCAGACTATGAAAGCATGGGAATATTCTTATATGGAGCAAGTGGAAATACTATACAAAACAATAAAATAACAACATCCGGAGATTACGTGAATGATGCAATCTTCCTATACGCCTCAGACTCAAATATAATAAGAAACAACACAATAAAACTTAATCAAAGCAATGTAAGACTGGAATATGATGACTCAATAATGTTCAATGAAAAAATTGGAACAATACAAGAAGTACTACATAATCATGGAATAATATTAGTATATTCATCAAATAATGAAATCGATAAAAATAATATAAATATCTCATCAATGTTTGATTCATACACATTCCCGACAAATGATTGTAAAAATAGTGTAGTAGGAATAGATGTGTACTTTGAATCACATAACAACAAGATAACCAACAATGATGTTAAAATTAAAAGTTTTGGCCCATACGTGTACGGAATAGGAGTTCTGGGAGGACAATGGGGTTCATCAATTCTTTCATCAAATGCAACAGGTAACGAATACAAAAACAATATAATAAACCTTGAAGGAGGATATTATGTTACTGGATTTATTGCAGGAAGAAATAGTGTAAACACAACAGTAGAATCCAACACATTTAACATCAAAGCATATAAGAACAACCAGTCAATGGGCGATTATGCAGAAACAATAGTTTTAGAAAACAGTACAAACTCAAATATAATCAACAATTCCATGACAAGTATTGCATCTGCATTATACAATATTGAATTATTTGATTCAAGCAATAACAACATTATCAACAACACAATCAATGGAACAGGTACCTACCCATACGGTATAGCAGGAACCCGATCAAGTAACAACAACATAACAGGAAACACATTCATACTAAGAAAAGAAGATTATGGGGAAGCAAGTTCTGCATCCCATTCAGATTCAATAAGCGTAGGTGATGAAGCAATAATGTTCATGTCCGACAGTATAAACAATAATATTACACTAAATACAATAAACACAAATGCAACAACTACAGTCCTGTTAACAAAAGAAACAATGGATAACAGTGTAACTGAAAATTCATTAGTTTCAATAAATGCATTAGGTGATGACTCTGTAAATAATCTTGGAACAGATAACATAGTATCCAAAAACTTTGTTTACTATGTTAATGCAACAGTAGATACAGTATATGCATATCTGGGAGATACGATTACAGTTACTGCAAATATTAATACCACGACAACAGATTATAAAAATTTAACGGTATCATTCCAAT
>CAZUHM010000143.1:0-4403 GCA_964620575.1 uncultured Methanobacteriaceae archaeon
ACCTGTTATGAATGTTCAAAAATTCATAATATCAAGGAGATTCCTAAAAGAATTGAAAACCTTATAGCTGTAGGAGATATGAAACCAAACCAGGTCGGTAAGATTAAGTTCATTCGTGGCGGCAATGATAAACTTCAGGAACTGGTTGATATGGGAATCACGTTGGAAACAGAAATAACTTTAATTAAAGCCACACCACTAAACGGTCCAATTAAAGTATTGGTGGAAGATGAAGAAGTTTTACTTGATAAAGAGTTATCATATTGTCTGTTTGTTCTAATAGAATAAACATGATAACTGTTATTATGATAACAACTTTTTTTCTTCGATATGATAAGTATATTAATTAAGAAAACAAATATTAGAGTAATAAAATATGGAGTGATATTATGGCAAAATATAAATGTATGTTATGTGGATGGGTATACGATCCTGAAAAAGGAGACGAAGCACACGGAATAGCACCAGGAACAGCATTTGAAGACTTACCAGATGACTGGAAATGTCCATTATGCGGTGCAACAAAAGACATGTTCCAACAACAATAAATCACACTAAAAACAATATATTTTTAAATTAATTGTGATTTTAACCTTCTTTACATTTATTATTTTTTTCAACAACTTAAATTTATCCAATAGTTATTATTAAATATTTAATTTAATATTTTCAATATCAATAATCTTTTTCTGGATAAAAAAAAGATATATATCTTAAATTACAGATAATATGTTTAGTTATATATAATTATGAATAGTTTAAAAAATCATAAGGTGGTGAATATATGATACTTGTCGAAGGAGAAGTCGGTGGAAAAAAATACAGAGAACCTTTTTCTAAAGGAATACTGTCAAAATCACTAATAAGATCAGATGTAGAACCAACAAAAGCATACGAAATAGCATCAGAAATCGAAGAATCAATAAGTAAGGATGGAAAAGAAATAATCGCAATAACAGACTTAATTAAAGCAGTACGATTAAGACTTGAAGAAGAAAATCCAAAACTCGCCAAAAAATATGTTTTGTGGAAACAAATCAGAAGATCAAAAGATCCACTAATTATTTTAATCGGCGGAGCATCAGGTATTGGAACATCATCCATTTCATTTGAATTAGCTAGCAGACTAGGAATCAAAAGCCTGTTAGGTACAGATATGATTCGTGAAGTAATGAGAAAAATGGTATCCAAGGAATTATGTCCAACGCTTTTCCAATCAAGTTACACTGCAGAAGATGTACTGAAAACACCTGCACCTCCGGAATTCGATAAAACATTACTCGGATTTAAAGACCACGTAGAAACAGTTAATGTGGGATTAACTGGAGTAATAGAAAGATCAATAAAAGAAGGTATAAGTATTGTAATAGAAGGTGTACACATAGTACCCGGATTTATAGATGAGGAATTACTTAATCGTCCAAATGTCTATCTCTTTGTATTGGCATTATCAGATGAAAAAATACATAAGGGAAGATTCTATTCAAGATGTCGTCAGCTATGGGCAAGAAGACCATTAAAACGTTATCTTAAGAATTTCACATCCATCAGAAAAACACACGATTACATTGTTCATGTTGCAGAAAAACATGATGTACACGTTATAGAAAACATTGATGTTACAACGACAGTGGATGAAATGATAGATTATATCATTAAAGTTAAAGAACAAGAACAAGAAGAAAAAGAAGCTTTAGAAAATAATTAAGAACATTTTAAAGTTCCTGACTATTAATCTCCTTTAAAAACTTTTTTTAACATTTAAACTCTGATTCCATTATAAAATAATAAGAATTGAATTGTCACTTCATGAAATTACATATCAGAAGATAATCAACGATTGTTTTATTTTATATTTATTTAAACATGCTGATATTACCTTTTCAGATAAGTATAATAATTTTTAATAACATAAAATTAATTATAATAAAGGAATATTATGTATTTTTCAAAAAGAAAAAAAATAATTGTAATATTTAAATTAATGATATAAGGTGTAAATATGAAAGCAGATTCAGTAAAAATAGCTGATGGAGTGTACTGGGTAGGTGCACTTGATTGGGATGCACGTGATTTCCACGGTTTTGCAGTCCCTGGTATGACATACAATGCATACCTAGTATTTGGTGATGAAAAAACAGCACTCATAGATAACGTATATGACGGTTTCTTCCCGGAAATGTGGGCAAGAATAGAAGATGCATTTTCAAAGGAAGATAAAGAAATAAAAATAGATGCATTAATAATAAACCACATCGAAAATGACCATATAGGTTCCATACCAGAATTCTTAGAAAACTGTCCAGATGTTGAATGTTACTGTACACAAGCAGCAAGTATGGGTATAAAAAGACAGCATCACTGCTTAGCAGACCAGGAATTAAACGTAATAAAAACAGGTGACACCCTGGATTTAGGTGGAAAAACATTTACATTCATCAATGCTCCAATGTTACACTGGCCAGACAGCAACTTTACATTATACAACGAAGAAGGTATTCTCTTCTCAAATGATGCATTCGGACAACACATATGTGAAAGTAAAAGGTATGACGTGGATATTGACCCGGGCTACCTGGAATTACATTCAAAAAGATTCTATGCTAATCTGGTACAATTATCAGCATCCATGGTACTTTCAAAAGTTGCAGAAATGACTGAAGCAGGCTACCTGGACAATCTAACAATGATTGCACCATGTCATGGTCAAATATGGAAACAACCAGGTACAATTGTAGATTTATATGCTAAATGGGCTAAAGGAGAAGCCGATGAGAAAATTACAGTAATCTATGAAACAATGCATCATTCAACACAAAAAATGGCTCATCAGATTGTTGAAGGAATCATGTCTGAAGGCGTTGAAGCAAAAATGCACTTCATCAGATACGATCCCGAATCTGATATACTTGCAGACATATTGGACAGTAAAGCCATAGTTCTCGGTGTTCCAACTATGATGAACAACCCTTATCCAAAGATTGGTAACATGTTGGCATACTTAAACTGTGTAAGTCCTGCAAATACAGGGGTTCGTAAAAAAGCTGTTGTATTCTCATCTAAAGGATGGGCAGGAGGAGCTATTGCCAAATTGACAGCTAGCTTAACCGAAGCAGGATTTGATGTATTGGAAGACGAAGCAATAGAAGAAATTTACGTACCTGATGACAACGATTTAGAAAAATGTTATGATTTAGGTAAAAAACTAGCTCAAATGGTTAAAGAATAGTTCTACTATCATTAATTAGCTTCTAATACGTATTATGATAATGAAAAATTGTTTCATTATCTATATATTTTTATTTTTATCTGTTTTTAAATTCAATGCTTCTTTAAATCTATTTTTATTCTCATTAGGATAATATTTATATCATTTCAACTATATACAATAATAAAAGAAAGGAGGTTATCCTATGGCAGAAAGAAATATGTTAATAGCAATGGTATTAAGCTTTTTCTTTTATCTGGGAAATGTATATAATGGACTTACGAAACGTGGATTAGTTGAGTTTGTTGTAGGTTTCATATTAAACTTATTATATTATACCGTATCATCAACAATTGGAATACTAGTCTTTATCTGGTTTATCTATGTTTTATATGATACATATGTATGTACCAAGGCAATTAATAACAATCAAGTAATACCAAAATTCTTAACACAAATAGATTTGGAATAATTAAATAACTTTTTTTTAAATTGAGGCGGAAAAACACCCTCTAAGAAACATTTTTTTTAAACTTAATTTTAATAAGAATTAAAGTCCTATTTTTTGAATTGGACACATTAATCAGGAATATTTAATTAAAAAATAGTTTTGATTATATTATTTGAAAATTAGTGTGACAATTTAAAAATAGTTAATAAAATAAGAATTGGAAAGGTTTTATGCTTTCCATAATCCGTGAAGTGTACAGAATTCTCTTGCAACAACAGAATCTGCTTCAGGTATTTTGAAAGTTGCTTCCGGTTTGTCACCAGGGTTTAAGTATTGTTTGTGTACTTGACCGTCTGCAATTAATTCAATCATTGCAATGTAATGGTCTTCATCCATTGGATGTTCAACTTCTCCAACTTTTACGTGATATCCATCATCTACTCTTGTAACGATAGGTACGTGTTTTGGTGCACCTTCTCCTTCAGTTTTTGCTTCAATAACATTTAATTGTGCTACGTCAACATCATTTCCAGGTTTAATAATTTCAATCACATTTCCACTATTTTTACATAGTACAATATCTGTCTTATCAAAATCTGCCATAATATCTATCTCCCATATTTAAAAAGTGTGGTGGGGAAGGGTTTCTAATGTACTTAGAAATCTTCTTGTGATAATTCGAAGTATGCTGATGGGTGTTCACATATTGGACATACTTCAGGTGGTTTTTCTCCTTTGTATACG
>CAZUHM010000144.1:0-4380 GCA_964620575.1 uncultured Methanobacteriaceae archaeon
TAGGAATTACTGATGGTATTTATTTATATATGAATGAAAATGGCGTCATAGTAAATGCTGAATACTTCGTAAAAGAAGAAGGTGATGTGACAATCATCAGTTTCACCGATGAACAACTAGAAATCATTGTAGAATTATTTGCTGATGTTTTCACAGTAAACGTTGAATAAAATTACCTTCCCCATTTTTCACTAATTTTTACAAAAACTTTTTTTTAGAATTTTATTTTATTAGGTTATACTATGTCAATTGAATTAGATGAAATTAGAAAACGAGAAAAAGGACTTAAAATAATTAACAATAAAATCAAAACTGAAGGGATTGATTCATTAATAGATTTGACAGGATTGGCTGGAGGATTTGATGTAACGCCAGAAGATATTTCTTTACTTGAAACATATGCAGGTCCGGCAGTATTTGATGAACAAATACAAGAGTTGGGAATAGAACATTTGGGTGGAGAAAAAGTATTGCCGTTAAACAGAACAACCAGTGGTATTGCAGCGATGATTATAACCTATGTTAAAACAGGTACAAAAATAGTGCATTATTTACCTGAACAACCTGGACATCCTTCAATTTCACGAACGGCAAAACTTGTTGGGGCAGATTATGTTGAATACACAGATATAAATGATTTCAAAATAACAGACAATACATCACTGGTTGTTATTACAGGTACAACAATGGATCATGAAGTAATTAGTGAAGATGACTTTAAGTATGTAATAGAAAAAGCTAAGGAAAATGACATTCTTGTATTCGTTGATGATGCATCAGGTGCAAGACTAAGAAGAGCAATATATAATCAGCCGACAGCAATAGATTTAGGTGCGGACTTATCAGTGACAAGTACAGATAAACTGATGGAAGGACCGCGTGGTGGACTGATGGCTGGAAGTAAGAAATTAATTGATGAAATTAAACTTACAGTAAACCAGTATGGTCTGGAAGCACAGGCGCCATTGGTTGTTGGAATGATAAAAGGACTGGAAAAATATTCCCCTGAAAGAATAAGAGAGGCATATGTTCAAAAAGATTTATTGAATGAAAAACTAATTAAAAAGGGATTAAATCCACTGGCTACACCTACCGGGTTCATGTTCAAAGAAGAGGAAATTAAAAATGTTATAGTGAATAATGTTGGTCAAGTGGATATACCTGCAGATATTATTGCAACAGTGTTTTCAATGATATTACTTGAAACTTATAATATTATAACAATTCCTGCAGTGGGAATGCCTGGAGCAAGTAAAACAATTCGTATTGACTGGTCTGCAAAAGATTCAGAAAAATTGTCCATGGATGACATGGTAAAGGCTATTGTAGATACTTTTGATAAAACAGTTAAGATATGTAAAAATAGTAATGTAGAACAAATATTGTATTATTAAATATTTAAAAGAAGCTGTATAGGTGATGATTTTATTCATCATCTATAAGTTTACATTCACCGGATATGATTTTTTCTAGTTTTCCATCATCAGTTTCAACAATTAATGCACCATTGTTTGTAATACCAACAGCATCACCAGTTATTGCTTTTCCATGGTTGTATACCTTTACACGATTACCTGTTGTACTTGATAATCTTCTCCATTCAGAAACGATTTCTTTAAAGTTTCCTTTTTTGAAATCATCATATAATTCTTCAAATATTGCAAAGAACTCTCTCATAATTGCAGCTCTATTAAATTCTATGTGAGTTTCTTTTTTAACACTTGTAACAATTTTTTGTATTTCTTCAGGAATATCTTCGTCTTTAATGTTAACATCTACTCCAATACCAACAAGTACGGCTTTTAATCTATCTTTGTCTGTAACTGCTTCAGTTAGTATTCCAGATATTTTTTTACTTCCAATTAATAAATCATTAGGCCATTTAATTCCAACATTAATATTAAATTTGTCATATAATGTTTTTGCTATTGCAACACCAGTTACTATTGTTAATTTGGATGCTTCCAGAAGAGTTACTTCAGGTCTAAGAATAATTGTCATATAAATACCACCTTTAGGTGATATCCACTCAGCACGTTTTCTGGTTCTACCGGCAGTCTGATGTTCTGCAATGATAACTGTTCCTTCAACGGCATCATCTACAAATTTCTTAGCAGTATCATTTGTTGATTCTACTTCTTCATAGAAGTGAATGTTATGACCCATATATTTTGATGTTAAACCTCTGCTTACTTCGAATGGTGCAATAGTATCGGGAGTTTCTTCAAGTTTATATCCTTTTTCATCATCATGTACAATTATATATCCAGCTTCTTTTAGAATTTCCAAATTTTTTTCTAAATTTTCCTGGGAAATTTCTAGTTTTTTCAATAATTCAGATTTAGTAGCATATTCTTTTTCAATATTTTTGAGTATGTGTTGTCTAATCATCTTAATACCTAACATGTATTTGAATTGATTTAATATTCACACCATTTTAAATGAATGTGATTATATTTTTAGTATAATATTATATTGATTCGGTTTTCATAAATAGATTATTAATTATCTAAATGCTATATCAAATATTATCCTTTTTTCTACTAAACGTTAAAAAGTAAAACTCTTTATAATATCAACTAAATAATATATTATATAAATAGTCAGATAATGTAAAAAAATTTATTTTAACTATAATTGTTAATCAAAAAGGGGACAACAATATGTTTGATAAAGTATTAATCGCAAACCGTGGAGAAATAGCAATAAGGGTTATGCGAGCCTGTAAAGAATTGGATGTAGCTACAGTAGCAATATACTCTGACACTGATAAAACTGCATTATTTACTAAATATGCTGATGAAAAAATACCATTAAATTCATCAATACTAGCACAATCATACTTAAACGTTGATAAAATTATTGACATAGCAGTTGCAGAAGGAGCAGATGCTATACACCCAGGATATGGTTTCTTATCAGAAAATCCTTCATTAGGTGAAAAATGTAAAGAAAATGGTATAACATTAATTGGACCAAGAAAAAATGCAATAGAATCAATGGGGGATAAAATAACTTCCAAACAATTAATGGAAAAGGTAGGAGTACCTACAGTACCTGGAGATAAAGAAGGAATCACTGATGTTGAAGTAGCCAAGAAAAGAGCAAAAGAAATAGGATATCCTGTAATAATCAAATCCTCTGCTGGTGGTGGAGGAATAGGTATGAGGGTAGTTTATGAGGAAGATGAACTAGCTCGAGCTATTGAAACAACTAAAAACCTTGCTCAGTCAACATTTGGTGATGGAACCGTATACCTAGAAAAATACATTGAAAGACCAAGACACATAGAATTCCAGGTATTATCTGATAATTATGGAAACACAATACATGTATGTGACCGTGAATGTTCCATTCAGAGAAGACACCAAAAATTAATAGAAGAAGCACCTTCACCAATTATGACTGAAGAATTAAGAGAAAGAATGGGTGAATCAGCTATTAAAGCAGCAAAAAGTGTAGATTATAACAGTGCAGGTACAGTAGAATTCATGTATTCAAATGGTGAATACTATTTCTTAGAAATGAACACGAGAATTCAGGTTGAACATCCGATTACAGAAGCAATTACTGGAGTAGACCTTGTTAAAGAACAGATTAAAGTAGCTGCTGGTGAAAAGTTAGAATTTTCTCAAGACGATATTTCCATTAGAGGTCATGCAATAGAATGTCGTATCAACGCTGAAGATCCATTACATGATTTCAAACCAAGTCCTGGAAAAATTATTGGATATCGTTCACCTGGAGGAATTGGTATCAGGATGGATAGTGGAGTATATAATGGTTACACTATTCCATCAATATATGATTCAATGATTGCAAAATTAATTGCTCATGGTAACAATAGGGATGAAGCAATTGCCCGTATGAGAAGGGCATTAAATGAATTTATTATTGTGGGAGTACCTACAACAATTCCATTCCACAAATCATTGATGAAAAACAAAAACTTCCAAAATGCAAACTTACATACAAGTTTTATTGAAGAAAACAACAGAGAATTAACTACTGAGATAGAAAAAGTTATTAAAGAAGATAAAGAGAAAGAAAAAGAATTCAATTCAACATTCTTACCTCCTAAAAAAGTTGCAGCAATAGCTACAGGTGTTAATTCTTACATGCAAAGAATGAGAGATGAACAAAATAGGTAATTATTTGATTCCCTTTTTGTTTACTTATTTTTATTGCAATTTGTAGATTATTTTTATTTTAATTTATTCAATAATGCTGGTTGTATATAAAAGTTTTCATGAAAATCCATTTTTGGCAATATTTAACAAATAATTTATCTTTACCCATATTAAAAAATTAAATCTTTTTTTTCTACCATTAAAAACGGTAAGTTTATATATAGAATAAAAGTAATATTATCAAAGTTTA
>CAZUHM010000145.1:0-4361 GCA_964620575.1 uncultured Methanobacteriaceae archaeon
CAGTAGTCGGACTATTAGGACCAAACGGTATAGGAAAATCCACAATACTCAACATACTATCAGGACAAACCATACCAAACTTTGGAAAATATGACCAAGAAGGGTCATGGGATGAAGTAATCGACTACTTCAAGGGATCACAATTACAAAACTACTTCAAAAAACTCTCAAACAACGAAATAAAAGTAGCATTCAAACCACAAATGGTCGACCAACTACCAAAAGTAGTAAAAGGAAAAGTATCAGAACTACTAGAAGGAGTAGATGAAAGAAACAAGATGGATGACGTAATAGAAAAACTGGAACTCAAAAACACATTGGACCGCAAACTCGGAAAACTATCCGGTGGAGAACTGCAGAGAATTGCAATTGCAGCAACAGTACTAAGAGATGCAAACTTCTACTACATAGACGAACCAACATCATGGTTGGATGTGAAACAAAGACTAAACACGGTAGAAGTAATAAGAGACCTTACAGAAGAAAACAGGAACGTACTTGTAATAGAACACGACCTGGCAACCCTTGATGCAATGAGTGACTACGTGCACGTAATGTACGGAGAAGAAGGAGCATACGGTGTAGTTTCAAAACTAAGAGGAGTAAGAGTTGGAATCAACGCATACATCAACGGATTCTTAAAGGAAGAAAACATAAGAATCAGAAAACAACCAATAGAATTTGAAATAAGACCACCAAGTGACTTAATAGAATCAGAAACAATAACAACATACACAGACTTCCACAAAAAATATGACAACTTCGAATTAACAGTAGATGAAGGAGACATAAAACAAAGTCAGGTAATCACAGCATTCGGACCAAACGGTATAGGAAAAACAACATATGCAAAAATACTTGCCGGAATAACAAAACCTGATTCAGGAGAAGTGGAAGAAGAAATAGAAATAGCATACAAGCCACAGTACATACTATCCGACTTCGAAGGATCAGTACAGGACTTCCTGTTCACACACGCAAAAGGATATGGAACAAACGTATTCAAAACAGACATATCCAAACCATTTGACCTTGATAAAATACTCGAAAAACAGGTAAACAAACTCTCCGGAGGAGAACTGCAGAGACTGGCAACAGCAGTAACACTCTCGCAGGAAGCAGACCTATACGTACTGGACGAACCTACAGCATTCCTTGATGTAGAACAGAGACTAAAAATAGCAAAAGCAATTAAACACATAATCACAAGGGATGACACATCAGCATTAATCATTGACCACGACATAGTATTCATCGACTACATATCAGACAGGGCAATGGTATTCTATGGAGAATCCGGAAAAGCAGGTAATGCAACAGCACCAATAAACTTAAGGGATGCAATGAATAAATTCCTGTCCGATGTAAAAATAACATTCAGAAGAGATAAAGAAACAAACAGGCCAAGAGTAAACAAACAGGAAAGTTATCTTGACAGAGAACAGAAAGAAAAAGGAGAATATTACTACTTAGAAGAATAAGGGGGTGATATCAATGCATGTAATGATAGTACCAACCATGGGATGTCCGGCAAACTGCAGCTATTGCTGGAACTCGGAAACAGTATCAGAAATAATGACAAAAGAAACAATGGACAATCTGGTGGAATGGCTGAAAGACTTCAAAGAAGAACCTGTAACATTCACATTTCATGGAGGAGAACCATTACTGGCAGGTTATGATTTCTATGAACATGCATTAAAACAAATATCAACACAACTGTCACATCTATACCCGGCATATGCAATACAAACAAACCTATGGCAAATGGATGATGAAACAGCAGCACTATTCAAGGAATACGAAATACCAGTAGGAAGTAGTTTAGACGGTCCAAAAGAACTAAACGACAAACAAAGAGGTATAGGTTACTACGATATGACACTAAAAGGCTATGAAATAGCTAAAAAGCATGGTCTCAGGGTAAGCTTCATAAGTACATTCACAAACTATTCAATAAAGCACAAGGAAGAAATATTTGAATTTTTCAAAGACAACGGTCTGAACCTGAAAATACATCCTGCTCTCCCCTCAATAAAGGATGATAACGGTGACGACTTTACGCTGGAACCAAAAGACTATGGAGAATTAATGTTATATCTTCTAGACCAGTACCTTGACCTGGCAGACACCATAGAACTGAAAAACATAGATCACCTCTGTAAGGGAGTGTTCATGAAAAAAGGCTTCGTATGTACCTATGTGGACTGCATGGACAGTACATTTGCTGTCGGACCTGATGGAAAAATATATCCCTGTTACAGATTCGTAGACATGCCCGAATACGAAATAGGACACGTAAGAGACAAGCCAACATTGGACGAATTGATGAATACAAAGGCAGAAAAACTATTACATGAATACAAGGAATTTGTAGATGAAGACTGTAAGGAATGCAAACACATAGACTACTGTCGTGGAGGATGTCCATACAACGCTCTTGCAGTAAGTGACAATAAGGTTAAGAATGTGGATCCTCACTGTGAAGCATACAAAATGATTTTTGACAAGATAGATGAGCTAATGAATCAGAAATTAGACTTTGCCTTCGAAGAATTGGATCAGACAGTAGAAAAAGATTTTAATTTCACATTGAATGTTGGATTTGAAAACATGCCAAAAGAAGGTAAAAAATTTACGGTAATGGACATAGCATTAAAATAGGTTAAGAATGTTAACCTATTAAAAACTATTTTTTTGACTAACATCAGGAAGAGGAATTGGAACATCAGCCACTTCCACATTAAATAGGTGAGGCTTTTTGTCTTTAATTGCCTTAGCTAATTTTTCATTCAGTTCATCAATGCTTCTAATATTGTCAGCTTCAATATCATAAGCGTTAGCTATTTTTACAAAGTCAGGATTATCGAGGTCAACCTGGTACTTAGGAATCTTTGCCATATCCTGCCACTGTTTTATAATACCCAGTAAGTTATTGTTGAATATGATGATGATTATTGGAAGCTTATATGTTTTAAGAACTGCTAATTCTTCAATCGTCATCTGAAATGCACCGTCACCCGTGGCAGCTATTATAACATCATCGGGTCGTGCATAAGTAGCTCCTATGGCTGCAGGAACAGAATAGCCCATAGGTCCTAAACCTCCGGAAAAAAGTATTTGTCCATACTTTTCAACAACGGCATCCATAGTAAAGTAGGTTGGTATGGTACCTGCATCAATAATCAGGGTAATATTTTCATCGCATTGCCTTAGAATGTTGGTAACAAGAGTATCTGGATGTAATTTACCTGTTTCTTCTGGAACATAATTGTTTTCATTTTCCTTTTTCAGGAGTCTTAACTTCCATTTTTCATGGTTTACGCTAATATCTTCCTTGTTGATAAGTTCCAGAAACTCTTTGACATTATTGTTGTAGAATATTTTTCCAAAGTCATGTTCCTTGTTTGTATTGACCTGTATTATATTATCTGTATTGATGTGACTGGTGGTTCTTTCACTTAATCTGCTTCCCAGGGCAATAATTAAATCTGCACGTTCAGATGCATAATTTGCCTTTGTTGTTCCACGATTTCCAACCAGTCCAAGGTTTCTCTCATCACTTTCAGGAATTATTCCACGACTGGTCCATGTTGTAACAATAGGAATTCCCGTTTTTTCAACAAATTCTTCAAATTCCTTCAGGGCGTTTGCATAAATTATACCATAACCGGCAATAATCAACGGCTTTTGGGCATTCTCTATCATTTCCACAGTATCTTTTATGTCTGATTCCTTTGGTGATTTAATTTTTTTGGTATGTATAACCTTATGTGTCATGTTCATAGGTTTGCTCTGCACGTCCTTTGGAATATTTATATGAACCGGTCCTGAAACACCATCATCAAAGTATAAGAATGCTTCATTAATGCTATTTTCAAGTTTTTCCGGTGAATATGCATTATATGATTTGAAACAAATAGGTTTAAAAACTTCATTCAATGGCAAGTCCTGGAATGTGTTTTTTCCCTTAACCGTAGTGGGAACATCTCCCGTAAGTACCAATACAGGAACATTGTCCTTATAACATGCCGATACACCCATGAGAAGATTCATGGCACCAGGACCTGCAGTGGAAAGACAAACCCCATATTTGCCACTGATACGTGCATAGGCATCGGCTGCATGAATGGCTGCCTGTTCATGTCTTGTTAGTATATGTTTTATGCTGGAATTTCTTAAAGCTTCATATATGGGTAAAACCTGTTCACCGGGGTAACCGAAAATAAATTCAACTCCATGCTCCTCAAGTAGCTTCAGCATATATTCAGCAGTATTTTTATCAGTTTTCATACAATCACCCAACTATTCATCTTTTTTACGGCGAGGATACTGTGTCCTCTTTAGGGCACAGAGGAATC
>CAZUHM010000146.1:0-4257 GCA_964620575.1 uncultured Methanobacteriaceae archaeon
GAACCAGTAATAGATATTACAGGTTTGCCTGATGACATTATCGACTGGAGCAGTAAAAGCGATAGTGATAGTAGCAGTGGGGGTGATGGTAGTATGAGTTGGAAAGAATGTTGGGAAATAGCACAAACATGGCATTATGGAGGTTGGGGTAGTAACCATGACCCACAAAAAGCATGGGATACAATGGGAACCACCAAGGGGCATAATGCAGACTGTTTCGATGCAACTGCATGGTTATACTATGTAATAAATAATAAAGTTAAAGGATATAGTGCAAGGGATGTATGTGGGCATGGAAACGGAAAAAGCGGAACACACCATGTAATACAAACCAAAAAAAGTGGGGGAAATTGGAAATTCCCAGAAGAATATAGTGGTATGACTAAAAATTTAGGAGTAACAAGTGGAATGAGAAACGGAGATTATATGGTATGTAGAGATGCATCCCATCCAAATAAATACATTTGTTGTAAATGGGGGACTTGTTAGAATAATGGATGTTGAAGTATTAAAAAATATATTCAAAGACTACAAAAACCATAGGTTCATAATAACAACATTTAACCAAAAAGATTATGAAGTATGTGGAAAAACAATAAAAAAATTACAAACAACTCCTAATTTGCATATTAAAACAAAATGTGATGAATTAACATTATCTCCAAATGAAATTAAAACAATTAAAATAATTTAAAATAAATAATATTTTTTTCTTTAGGTGAATAATATTGGCAGAAGACACAATAACAGCAAAAGGATACCCTACTTGTGGTTGTTGTTCAAAAAAGAATGAATATAAACAAGTAACAAGAACCTATAAAAATTATTGCCCGCACTGTAAAAAAACAGGAACATTAGATGCGGGAAGTCCAGATAGGAGTATAAAAGGAGTTCCTGATGGTGAAATAACATGTAGCCAAGCAAAAGGAGGTTGTGACGCAGATTACTGTGTTTTCTGTGGAGGAGATAAATGGGGTCGTCGTAACGGTGTACTCCAATGTGAAAAATGGAAATTAACACCTGCAGATAGTTCAGATGATGAAGACAATGAAAGCAGTGCATCAACATACAAAGACATGATACTAGATCTCATAAGTGTATGGGATGGAGATGTAGAATGTAGAATAGAAGATAATAAAATTTACATTAATAAAATACCCTCAACAGATACTGCTAAAATAAGTTTAATAGAAGGAGCTAATATTATAAGTGATAGTGTGAATATACATGATGTAAACCCTGATACAATTAACACTTTAGTAGCTGTGTGGGGAAATAATAATAAAACAATCACAATTAAAGATAATCGTTTAATAAAAAGATTTGGTGAGAAGAAACAAGTATCTCAAGCAGTGAAAAAAATTGTTACATATAGTGAAGAGAAAGTTGAAAAATCATCAACATCTGATGAAGATTAAAACAGGAAAATAATAATATTTTTTTATAGGGGTTTATAATTTTTTATGGTAACTAAAGTACCTGCAGACAGTCGTGGAAATTATTATGTAAAAAATAGTAATGGACATTGGATATTATATGGTAAAAATGGACGTCCTATATATCGAAATGGTGTGTTACAAATTCGTAAAAAAGGAACTGCTGCTTGGAGAACAATAGAATCTAGAGCTAACAGAAGTTCATCTTCCAATAATAATAGTTCCTCATGTAATACTTCTTCTTCCTCTTCATCTTCCACATCTTCCTCATCATCCACATCTTCTTCAGATAATGAATCTAATGAAACAAAAACTGTAAGTAAAATTGAGGAAGTGCCTGTAGAAACATATGAAGAAGCAAAAGAATATGTTGAACATGAATGGGGTAAAATACGAAGAGATGATGGGCATACACTAGAAGTAAGAGTATTCGGATATATTGATATTAAACAAGGGAAATGGGTTAAAGTTTACATAGCAAGTTTTGATGAAACAATGTACATGTATGTAACACGTGTAGATCATAGTATGAGTAGTGGGGATGAATGGATTACAAGTTTATCATTAAGAGATTATCCTCCAAGTTTAAGTCAAGAAAAAGAAGAAAGTGACACAGAAGAAGAGGAAGAAGATGATGATGAAAGTGTAGATGCTGCAGGAGATGATGACTAAATGGATAGTAAAAACATTACAATGACAAATCATCGACTAATACAAGCAATACAAAAAGGCAATAAATTAGCAGGCACACAAAACACAAAAGACTTAATTAAAAATGCTCAAGATGAAGTGAAACTACGTGTAGCGAAACTATTAAAATTTTACCCTGGAAGTGATAAAGCAGTAGTCCAATTTCTTGATGATAACAAAACAAGCCGATGTGTACTAGGACATAATGCAATAGGTAATGAAATAAATGTTTCATACACACCACAAGGAACACCCGTACTAGATGCAAAATATAATGAGATATGCATACCATTAGTAAATCCAATATACTGTGTAGTATTAGACATAAGCGAAAAAGACAATAAAACAGAACAATGCATCATAAGTTACATAAGCTTAGATAACACTGAAATTATAAGAAATGCAGACCCTGGAGAATATAAAATACAAGTATTGGATAGTAGTATACGAATTAATAATAATGGGGTGTATATTGAAGCACCTACAATTAAATTTAATGATGAAATAATAACAACAAATGATACAGATAGTGGATATGTCACAGTTGATGAATTAAACACAAGCTTAACTGCATTAAAAACTGAAATACTTGAAGAGTTAAGAGGTACAGAAGAATGATAATAAACAATGATACAGAAGACAAGTACCTAAAAACATTAAATCGTGACATGGAACTGATAAAAAAATCAAACGGTAAATTCGATTTAAACTTCAATGCTGGAGACAATATAGTAAATAAAGGAACATCAAGCTTATACAATGGAATAATAATACGATGTTTAACAGGATACCAAGAATTAAACCGTACTAAAAATCCAATATATCAAGACTATGGGAATAAAGCATATGAACTATTAAAAGCCAATAAATCAAACCTTATTTATTATCGTGTTGAACAATACTTCCGCAGACAACTAAATACAATGCGAAGAATAAAAACAATCAACGAACTAACAGTAAAAGAAACACTCTATGGATATAGTATTTATTTCAATGTAACAAGCATCAACGATGAAATAGCGAAAGGAATCATAGACTTAAGAAACAAATACAAGAAACTCATAAGCACAATCACACTAGAAAACACCACACCTTATGCAGATCCAGAAAATCCACTAATAATCAATGCACACCTAACAGATGAATTAGGAAATCCAATAGCTGGACAAATATTACATGTTTATGTAAATGATGAATTCATTGGAATCACAAAAGAAACAGATGCAAATGGATATGTGGAATATCATTATCAACCAAGATTCTTAGATTCCAATGCATTAATCCAATTAAAATTCAATGGAAATCTTGAATACAATACAAGTGAAACAGAAAAATTAGAATTCGAATCACTAAATTGGATGTTAAAAATTGATGAAAACGATAATCTCCACTTAATAAGTGTGCCAAATACTATGGTGCCTAATATAAAATTAAATGAAGATGGAGATTTATCAATAACTAGTTACAATGATGAAATAGATGATTATTATATGAAACTAAATGGAGATGTAATGTACATTGACAGCACATGACTTATTACTTGGAAATACAAAAGGAACTGCAGGTATCAATGGAAAAGATGTGGAATTCATAATTGATGGAGACCGCATCGGATTAAGATTAAAAGGAGACTTAGATTATACTTATACAGACAACCTCACAGGACATACTGGAGAAAAAGGAGAAAGAGGATATACATTTATACCATTCATTGACGTACATGAAGAAGAAGGAAAAATATTATTATCTTGGATAAATAATGGAGATTTAAGTAATCCAGAAACCGTTAATATTTTAGGTCCTCAAGGTCCAGAAGGAGAAGGTTTAGAGTTCAAATGGCGTGGAACTGAACTAGGTATAAAAAAGAAATCCGACACAGAATATACTTATGTTGATCTTCAAGGTCCAGGAGTTTCTCAAACAGAAATAAACAGTTTACTTGAAAACATACAATTAAAAAATATTTTCAAAATAGTTGATAATCTACCTTCGGAAAATGAAGGAGATGAAAATAAAATATACCTGCGAAGTAAACCTGGAGGAACCTCCTCTAGTGGAGGTTCAACAGTATCCTTTGCACTTCAATCAGATTTAAATTCAACAAATGATGCGCTACAAGAATTAATAGAAA
>CAZUHM010000147.1:0-4179 GCA_964620575.1 uncultured Methanobacteriaceae archaeon
GTAATATTAAACGGTTTATCAATTTCAACAGAATTCTCATCAATAGATACAGTCAGATTAGTTGGATACCTATTAATGTAATATCTGGTTGTATTGCCTTCACCTAAAACTCTACCTGGCTCTCCAGCATAATTAACCATTACTACATAATAATCACCATCTTTATATTTAAGAAGTTCTGGATACGTTTCTTTAGTTATAACATATGAGTAATAACCATCAGCATCAGTATAATTAGATACTTGAACTCCCTCAATGGTAATAGTTACTAAAGCGTTAGCTATTGGTCTGGTATATGGTGAGGTATAAGTGTCATTTGTGAAACTGTCAGTCAACCTACCGGTTATAACAATAGTATCGTTAATTAAGATAGGTGTTCTGTCAACAACTACAGTTACATTTATACTTGAATTTAACAGGCTGATTACACTGTCATACTTCCAGGAAGTACTATTAGCATAGTATAAATCACTTTCAGCAAAATTTGCATATACCGTGAAGTTTAAGTGATTATGTACAGTATACTCAAATATTGCCATACCGTTCTCATCTGTTTGAACAAGACCTATATTATCGTCATCTATTATTACATCAATATACTGTTTCTGGGCAGGATTGCCATCACGATTGGTAAGATTAATTGTAATGTTGAATGGTTTATCAATTTCAACACCGGTAACTGGTATTATTGTGATATTGACAGGATATTTGATTATTTCAAATTCAGTAGTTTCACTACCACTGAAATGGTTTTTATCTCCATAATAATTCAGTTCTACCTTATACTTACCAACATCATAAACACCTAACTCCTTAACAATCTTGGAATCAGTAAGATCTAAATGCAAGAATCTTTCAAATGGCATATATTCCCCATTAACCTCATCATATTTGTATACTATAAGGTCAACAGTTCCAACTGACACTTCAGGTTCAATATGACCATGGATTGTATAGTTATCATTACTGGTAGCATTGACTGCTCTCAAATCAATTACCGGATTAACCATATTTACTGTGAAACCAGTAGTGTTATATGCAGGATTGAAATTAACCTTTCCAGCATAATAAGCACTGACACTGTAACTTCCGGCATTCAATACAGGTAATGAATAAGTATTATTCACAATATTATTGCCATCATCCTTCGTGATGTTAAGTTCATAATTCTCTATTACAGTTACTCTGGAACCATCATTTTCAGTTCCGGTAATGTTTACAAGAACTTTACCCGTTAATTGTTCATTATCAACACCAATTATATTAAATGTAAGATCAGGGGTATTGTTATAATCATAATTGGCCATAACATTAATATTTAATAGCGTGTCAAACGGATGAACTGTGAAAGTAGTTGAATTTCTGCTAAATATGTAATTGCTATCACCAGTATAACTGACATATACTTCATATGCAGATGCATTCAAGCAATCCAATGGTGTCTGAGTAAATGTTGTTTCTCCATTAACCAAATCTTGAATATCAAATGTTTGGTTTGTGAAGCCTTCCAAAGTACTGTTAATAGATAGTGTAATCTTACCTGTTGGAGTTTCACCAGTACTGGTAGAATTTTTAACCTTAATCTTAATGCTCTGTGCTGTACCGTAATTAATGTCTGTAACATCAATAGCAATAACTACAGAAGATTTACCGAATGGATACTCTAAATAAGTATAATATGGATCGTCTTCACGAACATATATTTTATATGCATAATCATTATTTTGCTCATATGATATACTAAACGTACCATCATCTTGGGTTGTAGCATTTTTAATTATAACATTACCATTTGAATCACGTCCCTCTAAGAATATTAGAATTGCAGATTCATTAAAGTTAATATCCCTTGTTATAGTATCAGTATTAACTATTTCAGCTACAAGTCCATTCAATCCCCAATAACTAACATCATCCTGAGTACCAAGATAAGTTCCACTGACTAAGTAAATACCGTTAAGATAATTATCACAACCAGTAAATCTACCCGTAATGGTAGTATCACTTTGAACCACTTCTTCAAATTTATCTGAATTAGCACGGTTTTCAACAAGACGAACTGATTTAAGATTCAATTTACCTGATTTAACATAAATTGCAGAACCGTTATTAGCACTGTTATTGGTGAAATTACAATTATTTAATGTAGTAACTGCATCAACATACAATGCACCACCAAGAGTAGCCGTGTTACTATAGAAATCACTATCATTAAGAACCAAAGAACTTGCAACATAAACAGCACCACCATTAATAGCATTATTAAAGCTATAAGTGTTGTTGCTAATATTATAGTTACTTACTGATTTTACATAAATTGCTCCACCATTAACAGCAGACCCATTACGGAAAGTAGTATTGGTGATGTTCACATCAGACTTATTTAAATAAATTAATCCTCCATCATTTACGGCACTACCATTTTCAAATAAACAATTTCTAATGATAATTCCAGTTTTTCCACTTATAAAACTATAATGAATAGAACCACCATATTTAGTAGCCGTATTGTTTATGAATTTACAATTTTCAATTGTAGCATTCGCTGATCCAAAAGTTATAGCTCCATTACTTATAGTTGCAAAGCTTAATACACCACCATAATCAGCCATGTTATTGATAAAAGTACAATTAATATAAGAATTGTTACTACTTCCTCTGTTACCAATTGCTCCACCCAATATACTTGAACAGTTATCAAAGGTATTATTAATTACAAGATTACTATTAGCACTATCCATAATTATTGCTCCACCATCACCATATTTTGGATTATATGAATTACAATTTATGAATATATTATTGGATATTTCACCATTCGAATCTTTCCAACATAATGCTCCTCCAGAACGTGTTGTACAGATACAGTTTATAAAAGTGGAATTTGATAGAACAGAGTTTTTTCCAGCACCATTTGAAAAGTATACTCCTCCACCATCCTTTAGAGAGAAACAGTGATTGAATGTACAATTATTTATAATACAATTTGTACTGCTTAGGTAATGTATTGCACCTCCACGTGAATCACCATTATTACCTCTAAGTGAACAATTAAGGAAAATATTATCCTCTAATTTTAAATTTGTAACACTATTAATAGATAAAGATCCACCATATTGCATTGCAGTCTCATTTGTAAAAGTATTTCCTTTAATTGTACTATTTATAGAATTATCTAATCTCAATGATCCACCATGACCATTTGTTGCATTATTGAATTCAAATTTAGAATATGATATTGTCACATAATTTCCGTTAACATACATTGCACCACCATTACTACTACTTGTAGTAATATTATTGTGTGTGATATTACACTTGCTAATTGTAGTATTTATTCCTTCAACATATACTGCTCCACCCTGTTGGGTAGCATTATTAAAACTTATTTCAGTATCTGATATGTTAGCATAATTACCTTTAATGTATATAGCTCCAGCACTACCAGATGTAGCCCTATTGTATAAGATATTATTATCAAATAAATTTGTTTTTTCTCCGTCAATATAAATTGCTCCACCTTGAGTAGCATTATTATAACTTATTTCAGTATCTGATATGTTAGCATAATTACCTTTAATGTATATAGCTCCAGCACTACCAGATGTAGCCCTATTGTATAGGATATTATTTTGATCTAATGTAGTATAATTTCCGTCAATATAAATTGCTCCACCATGTTGGGTAGCATTATTATAACTTATATCAGTAGCTGATATGTTAGTATAACTACCTTTAATGTATATAGCTCCAGCACTACCGGAAGTCACATTATTTCTTGTTAGAATACTATTTTTTATAGTTGAATGATTTCCTGAAATATAAATGCTTCCACCAGCAGTTTTTGCACTACTTGATGTGAAATATGTATCAGAAATAATAGTGTATGTACCATTAATGTATACTGATCCTGCTTCATCATCAGCTCTATTGTTTACGAAATTAGAGTAGCGTATTGTACCATTGGTTCCGTTTAAGAATATTGCTCCAGCATCAACACTAGCGCTGTTATTGATAAATCGTGAATAATCAATGGTTGTGTTTGCTCCTGCTACATATATTGCTCCTGCACTGTCTGCACCTTGGTTGTTTGTGAAGTTACAGTATGATATGTTGGCATCATTACCTTTAAGGTATATTGCTAGACCCCATGCATATGGAATGGTACTTAAATCATAG
>CAZUHM010000148.1:0-4168 GCA_964620575.1 uncultured Methanobacteriaceae archaeon
GCAGGGTCTGGATGTAGTCCAGGGCACGGGATCCGCAGAGGATGGTGAGGCCGATGTAAGATTATGGGGATTAGTTATTGCGTGTAACTATTCTTAAGTTGATTATATACATTTCATTATAATAAATGTGATAAAATAGAAAATTTAAAATTTAAAAAAATGGAAGTCTAGGTTTCAACTTCCTAAACAAAAATTAGTTAAATTATTGGTTTTTAAGATATACATCTTGTAATGCTGCAACTCCTGCTCCAGCATCAAATTCAAATCCAAATTCTTTCAATGTCATTTCAAGACATGTGAAGGTCATTGCTAGTTCTTGTAAGCCAGTAACACCCATATGGCCTATTCTGAATATGTTTCCACTAAGGTGGTCTTGTCCACCAGCTAATTCGATTTGGTATTTGTCTCTCATTGTTCCACGTAATTGGGAGTCTGTAACGCCTTCAGGCATTTTTATACCAGTAAGTGTGTTGGAATAATCTCCTTCACGTGCAAATAGTTCTAAACCTAATGCTTTTGCTGCTTCCCTTGTAGCTTCTGCACCAGTATGGTGACGTTTAATACGTGCATCTAATCCTTCTTCAAGAACCATACTTAAGGCTTCATTCATTGCATATGTCATGGATACACTAGGTGTGTAAGGTGTTTGTGATTTTTCACCACTTTTTCTCATTTTTTTCATGTCTAAGTAGTATGTTGGAGATTCTACTTTGTCAACCGTATTCCAAGCATCATCACTTAATGTAAGCATACTCATTCCAGGAGGTGCTGCAATACATTTTTGTGATCCGGATAAACAAATGTCTAATCCATATTCATCTACTTTTACTGTGTCTCCAGCAAGAGAAGATACGGTGTCAACAACAAATAGGGTATCATAGTCTTTCATGATTTCTCCAACTTCCTTAATAGGGTTTACTACTGCAGTTGAACTTTCATTGTGAATCAGGGTTAATGCTTTTGCATCATCATTTTCTTCTACAACTCTTTTAATTTCTGCAGGATCTGCTGCTTGTCCCCATGGTACTGTTACTTCTATGGATTCTCCACCGAATACTTCTGTTAACTGTTGGAGCCTTTCACCGAATTTTCCTCCAACAACATTGATTACTTTGTCACCTTTTTCAACAATGTTTGCAATTGCTGCTTCCATTGCGGATGTTCCAGAACCTGTTAGGAAGTATGATTTGTTGTCTGTTTGGAATACTTCAGACATCATAGCTGTGGTTTCATCTAAAATTTCTCCATATGCTGCTCCTCTGTGGTTTGTTATTGGTTGAGCCATTGCATCTAAAACTCGTTTTGGAACAGTTGTTGGTCCAGGAATCATTAATAATATGTCTTCCATTGGGAATATTCCTCCAAAATATATTTTTTTATAAACGTTTATTTAAAAATATAATAAGGCTAGTATAATATGCTATCAAATTAATGGTATACCTATTTTTACTAAACTTACTATGTTAGTATTTCTGTTTCTAATTGTTTTTTAATGTTGTGGAAATGAATTTCCTTTTCTCCATAATGCTATAAATGTATAAGAAACTTGTTAAATATTTAATATTGAAAAAAGTTTGTGGTGAGATTATGTATAATGATTGGGATATGTGGTATGAATTGATATTGGATGATTTTTCTTTCAGTAGAAAGGATGATGAATTGGCTGCCAGTTTACTGAATGATAAAATTCAAAAAAAAGGTAAGTTTGATATATCACATATAGATTTTCCATCTCAATCTATAGTTTTTGGTGCAGGACCTTCAATTAAAAAACATATAGCTTACCTTAAACGTCATGTTGATTTAGAAAAGTATATTTTAATCGCAGCTGATGGCGCAACAACTGCTTTGTTGGAAGAAGAAATAGTTCCTGATATAATTGTAACAGATCTTGATGGTGATATGAACAAGATTATCGAATCAAATAAACTTGGTTCAATATTGTATGTTCATGCTCATGGAGACAATATGGACAAAATAGAAAAATACTTCGATAAATTGGAAAAAATCATACCTACATGTCAATGCAAATCCTTTGGTTATCTGGAAAACTATGGAGGTTTTACTGATGGGGATAGGGCTGTTTATATTGCAGTTTATTCGTTAAAAGTAGACACTGTGCTATTGGCCGGGATGGATTTCGGTGAAGTTGTAACACGATATTCAAGACCGGATATTCCTGATAAATTAGGTCAGGCCGATGATTTTAAGATAAAAAAGTTAAAATATGCTGAAAAATTAATAGATTCATTAAAAAAAGAGAATTTTCAAATTGATTATATTTAATCAATTCAATTTGAATTCCTTAACACGTTTATGGAAATGATTTTAGTTTTTTTTTGTATGTAATACTATGTTTTACTCTATAATATATAATGCTAAGATTTTGTTAATAATTACTTTAATTTCTATTAGGTAATATTAATTTAAAGTATGAAAGTAAAATTAGTAAAATTAAAAAGAAAAATAAATAACTGTGACGTATCAACAGAAAATCAACATCACAATTTTAATTATATGTGTTTGTGGGTACAATTAGTTCTTTGTACTAAGCATCATATATATACTTTCTAATTTTTTGTTAAAGTTTTATTATTACTTGAAAAATAATTTTAAAAGTTATTTTTAATACGAACTATATCCTTCAAATATCTTAAATGCTTGATTTTTAATTAAATATGCTTAATTCAGTATTAATAATGTTTAATGGAGAATTAATAAAAATAAGTGTATCTTATCTTGGAAATAATTTAAAATAAAAAAGATAACTGTGACTCTATATAATTTTTTTATATAGAAATTATATGTTCTATCACAATTGAAAAAATAATTTGTTTCTGTGGGTACAATTAAATATTGGGTTTATCTCTAATATATAGTATATTGGGTTTTCATTAAATTTTATTTTAATAGTGATAAAAGTTACTTGTCATGTAAATTTTTATTTCTTTATAATTATTCTGACAATATCATGATCTTCTAAAACGTGTTCTAATCCCACTTTTTGACCAGGGAATTTGACAGATTTTCCCCAAACTTTAGCATATTTGAAATTTTTAACAAAATCTCTGTGTAATTTACGTGCAACATCTTCTATTGTTGAACCTTTTCTGATAATTAATGGTTCGTCCATATCTGCTTTTTTACCTTGTGGTTTAAGATATAATCTGATTAAATCAAGATCTACAAAGATTCTTTCCTTCAGTTCTTCCATCATTATTCCATCGTCTGCAGAAACAAATAATGCATTAGGTAATTTTTTTCTAAGTTCATCAAGCTGTTCTTGACTTGCTAGATCTATCTTGTTAACAACGATTGTCATTGGAATATAAGCGCGGTTCGGTTCCATGGCATCGATGAACCTGTCGATTGTCACATCTTCTCTTAGTACAACATCAGCACTGTGAATACCATATTCGCTAAGTATTGAGTGTATGGTCTTATCATCAAGATGTGTTAGTTCAACTGTTGACACGATGTTTAATCCACCCATTTTCTTCTTAGATACTTTCACTTCAGGTCTTTTTTCGTTTGGTCTTACTCCAATGTTTCTTACTTCATCAAGTATAACTTCCATATGTTGTGGCTGGAATACATCTAAAACCATTATTATCAAATCTGCATTTCTTGTTGCAGATAAGATTTCTCGACCTTTTCCTTTTCCCTTACTTGCACCTTTAATGATTCCTGGAATGTCTAATATCTGTATTTTAGCATCTTCATATTGCATAATGCCGGGTACAATGTCTAATGTTGTGAATTCATATGCTCCTACTTTTGAGTTTGCATTAGTCAGGTAGTTTAAAATGGTGGATTTACCTACTGAAGGAAATCCTAGTAAAACTGCTGTTGAGTCTCCGCTTTTTCTTACTAAGAATCCTTCTCCTTTTGTTGATGCACTGTTACGTTTTTCTATTTTCTCTTTAAGCTGTGCAATTTGTGCTTTGAGTTTACCGATATGGTGTGATGTTGCCTTATTTTTTTGAGTTTTCTTAATTTCCTCTTCTATTTGTTTAATTCTATCTTCAGCTGCTGACATATTTTCACACCATTTTAATTCATTAAAATAAATTATTATATTATATATTAATTTGTATTTCTTTCTTAATATTCTTATCTAAAATTATTGAAGATTTTTAAAGAAAATTATTTATAAATATTGTTATAT
>CAZUHM010000149.1:0-4043 GCA_964620575.1 uncultured Methanobacteriaceae archaeon
GCACTTAACCCATTAATCAAAGTTGCATTTGCAGACAACAACTTACTATTTGACTGGGCTCACCCAAGAAAATGTATCGCAAAAGGTGCAATTAGAGAATTCATGCCTTCTGGTGAACGTGACTTAATCAACCCAGCTTTATAAGTGGTTAAGTTTTTAGGAATAATAAGGGTATAGTTTATATATAACAAGGAATATATATAATAGTGAAGTTTTCCAAGTAAACTTTAAGTATTGAAATATATTCAATAATGGTTAATAAATGAGATTGGCAAGATACGACCCGTATTACAATCGTAGATGAGGTACGGTCTGCACTCTTTCGTTATTCAAACTATTATTATACTTTTACTGGGAATAGTTAAGGATTGAATAGTTTTACTTAGAAAACTATTACCCTTATTCTTATTTCCTTCTAATAAAACTTTTTTTTATCTATTTAATTTTATATTATTAATCTAAAACAAGTCTTTAATCAGTATTATTTTAAAAAAAGAGATTTGGAGATTAGTATTTAGTAAACATATTTACTTTCATTTTTAATAACATTATCTTCTTCACAGGTAATATTACCTCTGTTTATAGTCATTACATTGCAACCAAGATATTCTCTATTTTCAAATGGAGTATATTTTCCTTGAGTGAAGAAATTATTGACATCTATTTTTCCTTCTTTCTTCATATCTATAACAGTTATATCAGCATCAAATCCTTTTTCTATTTTTCCTTTATTAGGTATTTTGAATATTTTTGCAGGATTGTAACTTGATAGTCGGATAACTTCAATCCAATTAAATCGATTATTGTTTACTTCAGTAAGTAATAAGGGCATAGTAACTTCCAATCCTGGAATTCCTGCAGCACTGTTCCAAGTATTTTTTTGTTTTTCTTCTAACGTATGTGGGGCATGATCTGTTCCAATAGAATCGAATTCACCTAGTAAGTCAATATTTATATTGTAATTTTTGTCTCTTAGTGGAGGATTGGTTTTTGCTTTAATTCCATAACTTTCATATGTTGAATTATCTAAGAATAGATGATGGGGTGTTGCTTCGATGCTAATGTTCACATTTGTTCTTGCTTCATGAATTAGTTCTAATGTTTGTCTAGTACTTATGTGACATAAATGTAGCTGGAGATTCAATATTTTTGCATATTCTATTGCTCTATTAACGGCAATTAATTCGGCTAATGCACTTCTGGCGTAACTGTAAGTAATTGTTTTATCATCATTTTCAGGATTGCTGCTTAATGTTTTAATGTTGTAATCCACCAGATTTTTGTCTTCACAGTGTAAACTTAAGGGTTTGTTTGTTTCTGAAACATATTTGAACATTTCAAATAATTCATCATTTTCATGTAAATCCATGAATATTTTGTATGATGCCGGTTTTTCAGATAATATTTCTTTTACATCCTTTTTTGTTTTTACTCCTGCATGTAATGCATAATCAACGTAAGATTTTTTCTGTGCAATTTCTTTTTTTTCTTTAAATGCCTTCAATGTGTTTGTAAGTGGGCTGGTATTTGGCATGTCAATTATGGTTGTGTAACCACCATGAGCTGCTGATTGACTGCCACTTTTCCAGTCTTCTTTGTGTGTTAATCCTGGATCTCTTAGATGAACATGAGGATCAATTAGTCCTGGAATAATTATTTTCTCTTTAAGGTCAATTATTTTATCAGATGTAGTTTCTGAGGATAATACTTCTTTTTTAATATCTTTAATTTTTCCATCCTCTATTATGAGGTTTACTATGTTATTGTCTACTGTTTTACAATTTTTTAATATTAAATCAACCATAATTTTCAGCCTCATCTTTTCTTAATACTTTCTAAAAATCTTTATATATTAATAATATATGTTACAAATTTTTATATATCTTTTAAAATTTTTAAGTTGATTTTTTATGCCAAAAAATAGTTTTGTAGAGTACATAATCAAAGAGGATAAACAACAATTCCGTAGAGATAATGAATTATCTGCTCTTGAAATGATGAATGAAAAAAATATTACTCCTGTTATTGCAGATTTTACCGAATATTCTCCTTTACATAATGGACATTTGTTCTGTATGCAAGAAGCAAAAAGAATGCATCCTGAAGCATTATTTGTAGCTGTTATTCCGGGTTTGTTTGAACGTAATGGTAGAGGTTTGCCTTATATTTTGACAAGACATAAACGTGCCGAATTAGCTATTAAATTAGGTGCAGATATTGCCGTAGAGGGTCCTCCTATGGGAATTATGGGTTCTGGTCAGTATTCTCTTTGTTTGTCTTTAATGTTTAAAGCTTTAAATGCTGATTATATTCCTCGGGGATATATTTCGGATGACCCTAAATTTAAAATAATACTTGATTACATAAATAATGGTAAGGGAGTTGCACCAAAACCATATAAAATAATTTCTATGGAAGATAAAAATGTGCTTCTTGAAGGTAAATTAAACAATGATGATTATGTTATTGTTTCTTTATCTAAATCATTAACTAAAATTAATTTTGATTTTAAGAATAAATTTATTTTTGTTCCTCGTCTAGAAAATGTAAGTGGTACTAAAATACGTGAAATGGTAACTAATGGACATGTTGATGAATTAGATGACATGTTACCACAGGAAACTATCGATATATTGAAAGAAGAGATATCTTTGGAACATGCGCCATTGCACGATACTAGAGCTTATTCTTCTCTACTTAATAATGTCAATTCTTTTTCAGAAAGTGATTTAAATAATCTAAACTTAATAGATTCACAAACGGTAGAGAATATATTACTTAACAGACCATTTGATAATGTTGAAGACTTACTTAAAAACATTACTCAAGGTTTCAGTACACATAGAAAACAAAGAATTTTAAGTGTATTGGAAGTAGGTATTTTTAAGGATGAAGTACATAAATATATTAATAATTATCCACAAAAAATCAGAGTATTAGGATATAAAAATAATGAAGTTCTTAAAAAATTTGAACGTAATTTAAAAAATAATTTAAAAGGAGATAATGGAAGAGTATGGCAATAGATGATAAAGCTTTTGTAAGATTAAATTATACTGGAAAAGTAAAAGAAACTGGGGATGTATTTGATACTACATATGAAGAAGTAGCTGAAGAAGCAGGTATCAAAAACCCAGAAAAAGATTACCATCCAATGGTTTTAGCAGTTGGATCAAGTCAATTAATGCCAAAATTACATGAAGAAATTCAAAAATTGGATATTGGGGATAAAAAAACTGTAGAAGTTGCAGCAGAAGATGCTTTTGGTAAAAGGGATCCTAGTAAAATTCAGTTAATTCCAATGAAAGAATTCAAACAACAAAACATCAGACCAGTCGTTGGTCTGCCTTTATCATTAGAAGGAAATCCTGGTATTGTAAGAACAGTAGATGGTGGAAGAGTAAGAGTAGATTTCAACCATGAATTAGCAGGAAAAGATATTGTATACGAATTAGAAATTGTAGAAGCAATTGAAGATAACGTAGAAAAAATATTAGGTTTAATTGAAGTATACTATGGAAACCCTAACTTAAACTTAGAAGAAGTCCAAATTGATATTGAAGATGGAATCGCTAAAATTAACTTAGGAGTAATAGCAGGATTTGAACAAAGAACTCTTCAAGAAGTAACTCTTTCAAAATTTAGGGTAGCTAAAGAAACTTATGATAATATTGATGAAGTAGATAAAGTTCAATTCATTGATGAATTTGAAGATAATACTCCAGAAGAAACTGAAGAAGAAGAAATTCCTGAAGTTTTAAATGAGGATGATGAATAAGTTCTTTACAGGGTTAATACCCTAAAAACTTTTTTTTATACAATTTCTGAAGTCATTTCAATCATTTTTTCGCATTGAATTAAGTCTTCAATTGTGTTTAGAACAGTAGAAATATTGTTATTTTCTATAATGCATATTAATTTTTCATTCTCTACATAAGATTCTATAAATCCTTCATTATCAGGATATAATGATTTATAAGCTATTTCTGCATATTTGTTATTAAGATAATTAAAAGTCATTTTAGTTTTTATTTTCATATAAA
>CAZUHM010000150.1:0-4033 GCA_964620575.1 uncultured Methanobacteriaceae archaeon
AGCACAAGGCATGACAGACGAAGAACTCGAAGGAAAAATAATAACAGGAATATACCAGAACAAACCAAGAAAAGAATTCGTCGAAGCAATAGAAGAAATCTCAGCACAACACTCAGACATAGACCCAGACACAAACATAAACAGAGCATACAGGAGTGAATAAACAATGAGAAGTGATATAAGAATTGCAGGATTCGGAGGACAGGGAGTACTCATGTGTGGAATAGTAATAGCAAAAGCAGCATCACTATTCGACAACAAATACGCAGTACAAACACAATCCTACGGACCGGAAGCAAGAGGAGGGGCAAGCCGAACAGAAGTAGTTGTAAGCGACGAACAAATCGACTACCCAAAAGTAGAAAACCCACAAATCTTCGTAGCAATGAGCCACGAAGCACTGCTAAAATACATAGATGACATACAGGAAGAAGCAATACTGCTCATCGACCCTAACCTGGTATACCAGGACGAAATACAGGACATCATAAAAACAAAAAAACTACAAGTATACCACTCCAAAGCAACAGAAACAGCAGAACAGACAATAGGCAAAAAAATAGTGGCAAACATAGTGATGCTGGGATCATTTGTAGAATCAACAGGAGTAATCTCTGTAGAAGCAGCAAAAGAATCAATCCTTGATAGCGTACCAAAAGGAACAGAAGAACTCAACATGAAAGCATTCGAAGAAGGAAGAAAAATCGTTCAAAAAATATAATAAGGTGAAACAATGAATATACATGAATACGTAGCAAAATTAATATTTGAAAAAAACAACATAAGAGTACCAAGAAGCTATATGGCATACTCACCAGAAGAAGCAACAGCAAAAGCAGAAATGATAGCAAAACCAGTAGCAGTAAAATCACAAGTACTCTCAGGAGGACGTGGAAAAGCAGGAGGAATTCTCTTCGCTGACACTCCAAAAGAAGCAGCACAAAGAACAGAAGAACTATTCCAGAAAGAAATTAAAGGAGAAAAAGTAACAAAAGTACTAATCGAAGAAAAAGTAGAAGGAATACAGGACGAATACTTCGTATCAATAATCCTCGACAGAAACGCTAAAAAACCACTAATCATGGCAAGTATGTCAGGTGGAATGGACATAGAACAAGTGGCAAAAGAAACACCAGAAAAAATCGTAAAACAATACATCGAACCACTAGAAGAATTCATGCCATACCAGGCAAGAAACATCGCACTTAAAATGGGAGTAGACACCAGTGAAGTATCAGTAGTAGGATCATTCATTTGGAAACTATACCAGGTATTCCGGGACTACGATGCAACAGTAGCAGAAATCAACCCGCTCATGAAAACAGACAACGGATTCATAGCAGCAGACGCAAAAATGGCAATAGACGACGATGCACTCTTCAGACACACAAAAATCAAGGAATTTGATGACTTCAAGGATGAAGAATTTGCATACGTAAAACTTGACGGAAACATAGCAGTAATAGGAAATGGTGCAGGACTCACACTCACAGGAATGGACTTAATAGAATACTACGGTGAAAAACCGGCAACATTCCTGGACGTAGGGGGAGGAGCAACAGAAGAAAACATCACCAAAGCAATCAACCTCGTACTGAAAAATCCTAACGTCAAAGTAATCTTCCTGAATGTTCTCGGAGGAATAACAAGGGCAGATGACGTAGCAAATGCAGTGGTAAACGTATCCAAAGAAGCAGAACATAAAGTGCCAATAGTCATAAGATTAACAGGTACCAACGAAGAAGAAGGACAAAAAATCCTAGAAGAAAATGGAATACCATACGAAACATCAATGGAAAGAGCAGCACAAAAAGCAGTATCCATAATGGAAGAATTATAAATCCAAATCATAACCTCCCACACTTTATTTTTCTATTTTTAAAAACAGTTTAACAAATTAAGAAAACTAAAACACTAAAAAAACAGTACAAAACATAATAAAGGTATACAAAAAAAATAATACGGGGAATAATCCCCCAAAAAAAAGTTTACCTTCTAGCGCTAGAACCGCCATTAATCAAAGAATTAATGAAATTCATAATGCTGTCAATAAAAGACTGACCCTCACTGCTGTTGACAAAATCATTAATCTGACTCTGATAACTGGCAGCCTGATCCTGAACAGACTGAGTCTGTTGAACAGTATTAACAATGTTGTTGATATCATTGTCACTGATATTAATATTGTAATTGTTAACCACATTATTCACAATATTAACAATAGTCTGTCTGTCAGTAGTATTAGCCTTAGCAACTTCATCCTTAATATCATCCATGAGCTTAGCCACATCATCAGCACTAGCTCCAGTATTGTTAACAATCTCGGTCTGAGTATAAATCTCATTATTAGCTGCATCTTTTACTTCGGTAGGAATCTCCTTACCAGTACTTGTCTCATAAGACTTCATAACACCGGCAAGAGCACTTTCACCAGTAGCAGTAATTGGACTGGTAATTTTCACATAACCTCGGGTAATACCGGCAGATTCAAGGGCAGACTTATACATACTAGCAGTTACAGTAGTAATCTTAGAAGTATCAACATCAATTCTGATATTATTGTCACTACTTAAATCAAGCATAGC
Organism: uncultured Methanobacteriaceae archaeon; assembly: GCA_964620575.1. Classification (GTDB taxonomy): domain Archaea; phylum Methanobacteriota; class Methanobacteria; order Methanobacteriales; family Methanobacteriaceae; genus Methanosphaera. The sequence goes on from CAZUHM010000150.1 coordinate 2,586, forward strand.
ACATGAAAAAATCTGATTTGAATTATAATATCTCTGACTGATACCAGAAGAAATTTTATTCACATCATCTGCAGTTATAACACTTTCCTTTGCGTTATTTACATTAAAGTAAGTATCAACAATACTCTTATAGTTAGCATTGTTATAAGTTGTCTCACCATATGTTACCACAATATCTGCTCCATTTGAATTTGTAGAAAATCCTATAGGAGCAAAAATCATAACGGCAATAATTAATAAAATTATTGCACCAATAGTTTTTCCACTCATAAGAATGTTCACCTCTACATATAATTAGAAGTTCTATTTATTATACTTTGTGGGTTTTTTATCACCAAGCAATAAGACACGACTTTTCTCAACTTCATCAATAACATCAAGACTGCACTCACTAGCAACACTACGGGCAAATTCCTCGATATCCACGCTTTTAGGCATATTTTCCCATTCCAAACGGTTACGGGAATCACCTACAAACATGTAAGCCTTAATCTCAACATAATCAATGTCACACTTGGAAATAATACGTGCATACTCCTCAGGATTATTCATGTTCAAATCCTTAACACTGGTAATGCGTAAAACCTTACGAGTATCAAGAGTACTTAACAACTCCAAACTTTCATTCAGTTTCTCCCAACCCTTCTCAACCTGGGGAAGACAAACATGCCTATAAGTCTCCTCATTGGGAGCATCCAGGGAAACATACAACTGTGTAGGTTCCTCCTCCTCAAGTCTGGCAATAGCACTAGGATCTTCACCATTACTGACAAGGAAAGTCGTAAAATCCTTACGCTTAAACTCATGAATCAACTGATTAATCTCAGGATAAAGTAAAGGCTCACCAGCAAGACTCATAGCAGCATTATTCGGAACAACACACTCCTCCAACTTCTTAGGATTAGCCTTATCATTACCAAAATAACCACAAAGTAACAGCTTCTGATTCTCAATACAATCCTCAATAATCGTCTTAGGATCATCATAATCATCAGTATCCCATGAAGTCTTCGTTATATCAGTATCCCTCCAACAAAACAAACACTTATGCTGACAATAAGGAATAGCAGGAGACATCTGCAAACAGCGATGACTTTTAATGCCATAAAACTGCTCCTTATAACAAACACCATCATCAACAATACTTTTACGGGTCCAATGACAAATCTTGTTACCTGCATGAGCATGCTCACCAGCAAAACGATATCCTTTCTTTTCTAAATTTTTACGTTGGTTGTCTGTAATTATCATATTATATAATATATATGTAAACACAAGTTAAAAAATTAAGTAATAAAACAAAATTTACTATAACTATAATCAAGATAAATATAAATTAATAAATTATAGTAGGTAAAAATTATGAGTAAAACACCAATAATAATACTTAACTACAAAACATATACTGAATCCACAGGAAAAAATGCAGTACAACTATCAAAATATGT
>CAZUHM010000151.1:0-4025 GCA_964620575.1 uncultured Methanobacteriaceae archaeon
TGTTTTTTCACAATCAGGATCATAACAAGAGTTTTCTTTTGTTAATGGTGAGTCATTGTCTTCGTGAAAGTTTTGAAGAAATTTTTTATTGTAGTGTTCTTTGATTTCACAGTGTTTGTCTTCACAGTCGGGATCCATACATTTGTAATTGTAGTGTTTTGGATTATAACAAACTTTTTCTTTACAGTTTGGATTGTAACATTTGTTTTCTTCTTGTTCCATTGTTTTTCTCCGTTGTTATTCTAGTACATGTTCTATTCCTATTTTCAGTATTTCTATAACGTGTTTGTCTGCTAAGGAGTATCTTGCTTGTTTTCCTTCTTTTGTGTATTTAACCAGATTTTTACTTCTTAATGTTCTTAGTTGATGTGAAACTGCTGACTGACTCATTTTTAGTACTTCACTTATGTCACATACACATAAATCTTCTATTGCCAGAAGTGTTAATATTTTTAATCTTGTGGGGTTTCCGAAGATTTTGAATGTGTCTGCTAGTTCCAAATATGTGTCTTCATCGAGTAATTCAGATTTTGCACGATTAATTGCTTCTTCGTGGATTACTCTTATGTCACAAGTTCCTTCATCTATGTTAAATAGGTTGTTTTGGTTAGTCATTTTAATCACATTTACATATATGAGTATATGTTCATATGTACATATAAAGTTTTTTGATTATTATGAAAAAATAATTTAATAAAATAAGAAAATGCCAATAAAAAATATTGGCAAGAAAAAAATTAGTCAACTTCCTTGGAACCGGACGTGTTAGTCACGGTTATTGTATTAACATCGGAAGAATTTGAGGAATCACTTGTTGCTGAAGAAACCTCATCCGTAGTATTGTTAGATACGACCGGACTAAAGAAAGCTTTAAAGTCAAAGTCATCTATTGCATGTATAATACTACTTATTTCTGTTGATGTTGCGTTTGAATAGTAATCCCTTGTTACATAAACTATAGATGGAATCTCATAACTGATAATTGGTTCTGAAACATATTCGGTATATGTATGAGTATCAGGAGTATATATTCCAACATCAGTTTTATTTGAAATATCCGACATTACTGTTTTAGAAGTTACGGTATTTTCTGAAGGAACAAATAGATATGAATTTGAATCATTAGTACTATGAACATCAACAGTAAAATTATAGTTATTGTTTAAAACATCTGGAAGTACGTATTCAGACACTAAGCTTTCAGAGATTTCATTTACTGTTAAGTTATTCTCATTATTTTCATCACCATTGCCAGAAGTACCATCTACAGCATTGACTATATAGACGTCGTAACAATATTTTAAGTTATTTTCATTTTGTATTGTAGGTACAATAGCATTCTGAGTTTTTTGATTTGCATTCACTCCCAATATAAACGCAACATGTATGTCAGACGACGGATTACCATAACCAGAAGACTTAGTTACAGTACCATAAGTGCTGTTACCCAATAATTGATACTCGGCAGCAGTCTGATTTTCAGTAACATTAGTATCGTCTGCAACATTTTCCTCAACAGGAGCAGTAGAAGTTCCTCCATTAAGCGCTACAGTTACTCCCATAACAATAATCACTAAAATTATCATTATTATAAGAAAAATACTCGAACCCAATGGTGGCTTTCCAGAATCATCATACATAGATATACCTCCAAAATATTTTTTTTATTTAAAAATTTATCATTTATTATGCAATCATATGAATTCTTTATATGAAACTTTAATATACAATCATTTTTTTATTAATTTATTGAACTATTATAAGCAAATCAACAATGGAAACCAAATTATCTGTAATTTCAACAGAAACCAATAATTAAACTATCCCTTTCTTCTTTTAATTTGATTTAAGAACATTTTTTTAAATCCTGCCAAACCCAGATATACATTCCAATAATATTTTCAGGAGAGTAAAAAGCATATTTAAAATAATAATCTTTTCAAATAATTAATCTACAATACCATACAATAGTTCAGTTTGACTGTATTTTGCTATCAACTAATTCAAATATAATAAACTCCTAAAATCTAAATTATATATAATATTTATTATGTTCCTTTATTAATAAGAAAGTAGTGTTTATACCAAAATAAGAAAAAAGAAATAAAAGACCTGTTTGAATAAAAAACAGGATATTATAGAGAATATTATTAAAATAATCACAATCAATGCTAAAAAGCGGAAATAAGGAATAAATACTCATCATATGATTATAACTTTAAAAAATTATAATAATAATTAAAATTTATTTAAAATAATTAAGAATACTGGGAAAGAAAAACAAAATATATTAAGTTGTATTTACTAAAAGTTAATTAATATAGACTAAATAATAATTTCTTAAAATAGAATATTTTATAGAAATAATTAAATCAATAACTGCTTTTGCAGTAGAAACTTAATTATAAAATTATACACCAAGGGTGATAAAATGACAGGAATTGTTGGATATGGAGCTCATGTTCCCTCTTACAGAATAAAAGTAGAAGAAATTGCTAAAGTATGGGGAGATGACCCAAACTCCATTTCAAAAGGATTAGTCGTAAACGAAAAATCAGTACCAGGGCCAGATGAAGACACTGTAACAATATCAGTTGAAGCAGCAAGACGTGCATTAAAACGTGCCGAAATAAACCCGGAAGATATTGGAGCTATTTATGTTGGATCAGAATCACACCCATACGCAGTAAAACCTACTGCAACAATAGTAGCTGATGCAATCAGAGCAGCACCAAATTTAACCGCTGCTGATTTAGAATTTGCATGTAAAGCAGGAACTGCAGGTATTCAAGCTGCAATGGGACTTGTAAAATCAGGCATTATAAAATATGGTTTAGCAATTGGTGCAGACACTTCACAAGGAGCACCAGGAGATGCATTAGAATACACCGCATCTGCAGGAGGAGCCGCATTCATAATTGGTGAAGACAATACCCTAGCAGACATTAATGAAACTTGTAGTTTCACAACAGACACCCCCGATTTCTACAGAAGAGAAGGAGAAACATATCCATCACACGGTGGAAGATTTACAGGTGAACCTGCATACTTCAAACACGTTCTTGGAGCAGCAAACAGAATGCTAGAAAAAACAGGAACCACAGCGGAAGACTATGATTATGCAGTATTCCACCAACCTAATGGTAAATTCTACTTAAGAGCTGCAAAAAAATTAGGATTTAAAGAAGAACAATATAAACAAGGATTATTAACACCAAATATAGGAAACACTTACTCTGGAGCAACACCTTTAGGACTTGCATCAATATTAGACATAGCAAAACCTGGAGATAAAATATTTGCAGTATCCTATGGTTCAGGAGCAGGAAGTGATGCATTTACAATAACAGTAAATGATAGAATTGAAGAAGTAAGAAACAATGCAAAAACACTTGATGAAATCCAGAAAAACTTAACATATGTAGACTATGCTACTTATGCCAAATTTAAAGGAAAAATTAAAATGGATTAAAAAAATAGGGATAAAAAAAATTGAATGTTGATAAAAAGGTGAAAAAATGAGAGACGTAGCAATTGTAGGAGTATCCCAAACTAAATTCGGAGAACTATGGGATAAATCTTTCAGAGATTTAGTAGTTGAAGCAGGAATAGAAGCTATAACAGATGCAAATATGTCTGGAGAAAAAATTGATGCAATGTATATTGGAAACATGTCTGGTGGACTTTTCGTTGGACAAGAACATATAGGAGCATTAATTGCAGAACATTCAGGACTTGCACCAATTCCATCTACAAGAGTAGAAGCCGCATGTGCATCAGGAGGTTTAGCTTTAAGACAAGCAATTATGGCTGTAGCATCCGGTTATTACGACAACGTAATGGCAGCAGGTGTTGAAAAAATGACCGATGTAGTAGATGCAACACCAGCAATTGCCGCTGCATCAGATCAAGAATGGGAAGCACAACAAGGGGTAACTTTCCCTTCATTATATGCAATGATGGCAAGAAGACACATGCACGAATACGGAACCACACGTGAACAGATTGCAGGATTTGCAGTATTA
>CAZUHM010000152.1:0-4001 GCA_964620575.1 uncultured Methanobacteriaceae archaeon
GATATGGGTCTTGGAAAGACATTGCAAGTACTAACAACTATCCAGTACCTAAAAGATAATGGATTGCTTGAAAAAGAAAAGGTACTGATTGTTGCACCCACCAGTCTTTTAACAAACTGGCAACAGGAAATGAAAAGATTTACGCCAGATTTAACTTCATTTATTTTCCACGGATCTAAAAGAAAGTTTCCTAAAAAAGATTATGATGTTTATTTAACATCATATGGTGTAATTAGGCGTGATGTTGAGAAGTTTAAGAAAAGAAAATGGTTTTTAAGTGTTATTGATGAAGCACAGAATATTAAAAATCCAAACACTAAACAAAGTAAAGCTGTTAAAGCTGTGAAATCAAAACATAGGATTGCATTATCAGGTACTCCTGTTGAAAATAGATTGTCCGAGTATTGGAGTATATTTGATTTTATCAATAGAGGTTATCTGACTAATTTGAAAAGTTTTAGAAAAAACTATATTTTACCTATTGAAAAAGAGCGTAATCAGGAAATATTAGATAATTTTAAACTTATTACACAACCATTCATCTTAAGAAGACTTAAAAGTGATAAAAACGTTATAAAGGACTTACCTGATAAAATTACTAATGATATTTACTGTGATCTTAACAAGAAACAAATTTCTTTATATCAGGAGACTTTAAATTTAACTATGGAAGAAATAGAATCTAATGAAGGAATGAAACGTAAGGGCATTGTACTTAAATTAATCAATTCTCTCAAACAGATTTGTAATCATCCATCACAGTTTACAAAGTCCAGTAATATTGAAGTCAATGATTCCGGTAAAATGGAAGTTTTAATGAATATACTGGAGAATATATTGGACTCCAATGAGAAGGTTTTAATATTCACACAGTATGTTAAAATGGGTGAAATAATTCAAAAAATTGTTGAAGAACGTTTTGATGAAGAAGTACTGTTCTTACACGGTTCATTATCACGTAAAAAACGTGACCAACTTGTCACAAAGTTCCAGAATAATACACAGAATAAAATATTTGTAGTTTCTCTTAGAGCTGGTGGTACCGGTTTAAATTTAACTGCTGCGTCCAATGTTATTCACTATGATTTATGGTGGAATCCTGCTGTGGAAAATCAGGCTACAGACAGAGCATACCGAATTGGTCAGAAGGATAATGTTATGGTTTATAGATTTATCACTAATGGTACATTTGAAGAACGTATCAATGAAATGATTCGTGACAAGAGAGAACTTGCCGAGTTAACTGTTAGTAGTGGTGAAAAATTCATTACTGAAATGGATAATAATGAATTGATGGATCTTTTAACTCTAAGAAAATCTTAAACTTCATATTTCTTTTCTTTTTAAAGTTGAAAACTTATTATGTAAAAATAGAAAAATATAAAGGATTTAACCTTTATGTATATGATTATTTTTAAAATTTGATGATTTAGAAGGTTCCACCTCCCCCACCACCAAATCCTCCACCACCAACACTTCCAATTCCATCAGAATCTGTGCTTGATTGTGTTAATGATGAGAATGATGATTCCATATGACTAAATCCACCATAGTATGCAAATAATACGACATTATTATCATAATAGTAATTTTCTTGAACTCCGCCTAATTCAAAATATTTTTTCATGTTTTTGGATACTTCGTCTGCACAACCTAATGCTGCTGCATATACAAGGTATCTTCCCCATATCTGTATTGATGCAGGTGGTCTTTCTTTAATCAAACTGAAATCTTTAATATATTTTTCAAAGTTTTTCCATTTGTCATGGAATTCCTTTCCTTCAGGTGTCCATCTTCCAGCTATTGTATTTGGTATAGCCATCAGTACAATAGCTTCTATTACAAATAGCATAGATACTCCAAATAACATTAGGAACTTCTCAAATGACATGTCCAACATTACAGAAACTATTATGCCGATTACTCCCAGTGCGAATGAAGCTATACTGAATTTATAGAGTAATGATGATCCTTTATCATCAAAAAATCTGGTTATCATTGAACGTGGGACTTCCTGTTTTGCATCTTTTATCCATGAATCTTTCCATTCTTTGTATATTGATGGGTCTTCAGTGTCTCCTATTGATTTTAAGGAGATGTCACCATTAACTACAAAGTTAGACAAATAATTTATTAATGATTTTTGATATGATTTTAGCCCTGAAGTATCCTTGTCTGTCTGTCTTATTATTGTGTCATCTTCGTTGCTTGACACTACTTTAAAGTATTTTTTATCTGTTAAATCAAGTATTGTTGCATATATTGCATTGTCATCTAAGGAATCAACATCTCCTATTACTATTGAATTAACTTGTATTGGTGTAGCCTCTGTTGGCAGATCGTATTCATAGTCTTTATTGTATGTTATTTTAGGTTCTCTTCCAAATAAAGCATAGATTCCCAGAGGTATAACAGACAGTAATGCCATTATTCCTGAGAATATTGATATTAATGATGATTGAAATTCCCTGTCTTCCTTATATTTCTTTTGATCCTGTTCAATTTGTGCTTTAGCGTCCATATTTATTATTTGTGCGTTTTCACGACTTTTAAAGTATGATGTTGGCATTAATATACGCTGTTCAAATAATTTTTCTGATGGAACATCTTCAAGTTCTGTTACTAATTCATTGGAGTTTACCCAATTACTGGATATAACATAATCATCAGGATTATTCCAGTATTCTGTACCTTCATTGCTTCCAGGTATGTATATTCTTGATTGAAGTTCATTGACTTTACTTTCCCACTGGTCTCCCCAAGTCATTACTTGTAATTCTGCAACATCATTGTAAATTTTTATTCCTTTGTTAAATGTGTATCTGAAACTTATATCGACTTTTTCGTCATATACTTTTCGTGTTTTTGCTTCATCCTTGTAAAGCCATACTTTTATCCTAGTTTTATCTTTCTGCTCTATTATTTCTACAGTATTGTAGTATCCTGGTGTTTCTACAGTAATATTTGATATTGACTGTTCACCAGTTAGTGGTATGTCTCTATATATTCCATTTATTTGACCGTCTATGTCAAAGGTCATTTTTTCTGTTATTAATACTGAAGCATCATCAGTTACATTGATATTAATATATGCTTCAGGTATTTGATAATCGCCATCGTCTGCAAATGATACGGGTATACTTAGCAGCATTATGATTAGTAATATCATAATCATTTTTTTAGTTTTCATAGATTAACCTCCACAAAAGAGAGTAAATTAATAATTTATATGGCATCATGAGTTAATAATTATTTCTGATTTATTCAATTGAAAATAAAGATAATTCATGTTCAAATGATAGTTATATATAAGAATTCAAACAAAAATAATACTTAACTTATTCAAGTATCAAATAGTTCAATAGTTGAATTAATAAATTATCATTATAAAGGAAGGTCAAAAAACATGGAAGTTTCGGAAGAATTCAGGACAATGAAAAATGATATCAAACTAACGTTCTTAATGGCTTCAATACTCAGAATGCATAAAGAATTCTTATCAAAGGAAATGAAAGAAGAAAAAATAACGCGTGGAGAATTCCCATTCTTAATGTTACTACATCTTGAAGGCAACAAAACACAAAAAGATATGGCAGATACTTTTTGTTTCACAGAATCCAATGCTGCGAAGGCAATAAGAAACTTAGAAGACAAAGGATTGATTATTAGAAAAGTAGATGATGATAATCGAAGAAAAAAAATTGTTTCACTGACTCTAAAAGGAGAAAATATCTGTAGAAATAGCATCAAAATAGAAGAGAAATGGGAAAAAATGATTACAAAAAAATTTACAGAAGAAGAAAACGCATTTATTAAAGAAGCTTTACATACTATGTTTTTAGAAAGCATCAAAGCAAAAGACTAGAATACACGAATCAACCTCAGTTTAAAAAAATATTTAAACTCAAAACTGTGCATAACAATTAAAAATATATAGGGGATAGATATTAAACTACCACATCCTGTAGAGGATGTGGATTTGTAGAAGGTTTATCTACGAA
>CAZUHM010000153.1:0-3870 GCA_964620575.1 uncultured Methanobacteriaceae archaeon
ATATTGTATCAGGACTTAAAGTAGCAATGGGTATTGCTTTAATGTGTACAATTTCTGGTGAGATGATTGGATCCAGTTCAGGTATAGGATATATGATTTTAACATCAACAAGTCTGTTTGATACTGGTTCAACAGTAGTGGGAATGTTAATAATTGGTGTAATCGGTATAATATTCGATTACCTATTTACAAAGATACAAGAAAGAATATTCTGGTAAGGTGATAATATGACTTTTGAAATAGAAAATGTATCAAAAATTTTTGTATCAAAAAACAGTAAAGAAGAAGTATATGCATTGAAGGATATTAACCTTACTATCGAAACAGGAAAATTTGTATCTTTTGTTGGTCCGTCAGGATGTGGAAAAACAACTTTGTTACGTTTGATAGAGGGATTTGAAAATCCTACAGAAGGTACTATTAAAGATGATGGAGAAATAGTAACAGAACCTTCCAGCAAAAGAGGTTTTATATTTCAGAACTATTCTCTCTTTCCATGGTTAAATGTAATGGATAATGTTATGTTTGGATTAGAAATCACTGGAAAACCTAAAAAAGAAAATGAGGAACGTGCAATGAAATATCTTGAGGCTGTCGGTCTAAAAGATTTTGCAAAAAGATATCCTCATGAATTGTCTGGAGGTATGAAACAGAGAGTTGCTATTATTCGATCAATAATCAGTGATTCTAAAAGTTTATTGATGGATGAATCATTTAGTGCATTGGATGTGCAGACAAAACATAAACTGCAAAAACAGATTTATGAGATTTGTAAACAAAAGAATAAAACAATCATTTTTGTTACACACGATGTTGATGAAGCTGTATATTTATCAGACGAAATTGTCGTTCTTTCCAGAAGACCTGGAAGAATCAAGAAAATTTATGAAATTAAGCTGGAACGTCCAAGAAATAGGGATGATCAAGAATTTAAGGATTTTGTATCTGAAATTACTCAAGCTATTCATGAATCAGAAGATGAATAATTTCATCTGATTACTCTTTTTTTTTAATTTTTGAATAATGGACAGGACTTTGTATTGTCTTAGTTTAACTTTATTATAATTGCTCATAATTATGGACACAGGAAGATATTAGTTTGATTTTTGGAGTTTGGATTCTGTTTTTGTCCATCAGAGATAATGTTTTGGGATTTAATTGCCCTTTAAACTACATGTCTAGAATATATTTTATTGGGATGTAATTGTAAACGCATTTACGATTATTAATTTTAAGAATAATTATTATTTATATTTCTACTGTAAAATCATTCAAAATAATTATGTTGCAATTGAAATGAAAGGAATTTAACCGTTTTTAACGCTAAAATTATCATGTAAATTAATTGTTATAAAGTCTTTCTATCAAAACATTTATATACATTAAGAGTTAAACTATTAGTATCGGAAGTGTATTTCCTACTTCCGTTGTATTTATTAAAATATAATGATAATAAAAATTATAATAAGAATAAAGGAAGCATAACCGAAAAAAAAATTAAACAACAAATGGAGGATTTTAGGTGGTAGCAGAACAGTTACTGAACACAGGAGACACTGCCTGGATATTAATATCAACGGCATTAGTCATGATAATGACCCTACCTGGGTTAGCATTATTTTATGGAGGTATGAGTAAGAAGAAAAACGTGTTAAACACAATGTTCTTATCTCTTACAGCATTCGCCATTGCAAGTGTTTTATGGGTAACATTTGGTTACCAATTTGCATTTGGAGAAACAATAAACGGATTTTTAGGAGCACCAACGAATTTCTTCCTAACAGGAATCGGATTGGATATGCTTCATCCAGACACAGGAATACCTGAATTATTATTCGTTGCATTCCAAGCAACATTTGCAGCAATTACCGTAGCTTTAATATCAGGTGCAGTAGTAGGACGTATGAAAGCAAAAACATGGATTGTATTTGTAACAATCTGGTTAACACTAGTATACATACCAGTAGCACACTGGGTATGGGGTGGAGGATGGTTGTTCCAACTAGGAGCATTAGACTTCGCAGGAGGAGCAGTAGTACATCTTAACTCTGGTATAGCAGCACTAGCATTAATACTAGTATTAGGGCCACGAAAAGATCAGAGATTATTACCTCACCATTTAGGTTACGTTGTAATAGGAGCAGCATTATTATGGTTCGGATGGTTTGGTTTCAACGGTGGATCAGCATTAGCAGCAAACGGATTAGCAGCAAACGCATTAATAACAACTAACGTAGCCGCTGCAACAGCTATGATAGGATGGATTTTAATAGATATATGGAAATCAGGAAAACCAACAGTACTCGGTGCAGCAACAGGTGCAGTAGCAGGATTAGTAGCAATTACTCCGGCAGCAGGATTTGTAGACATACCTGCTTCAATAATCATAGGATTCACAACTGTATTCGTATCATACTTCGCAATATCATACTTAAAACCAAAACTTGGATACGATGATGCATTAGACGCATTTGGAGTACATGGATTATCAGGAACATGGGGAGCTATTATGACAGGAGTATTTGCATCACCAGCAATAGGTGGAATTGCAGGACTTATATATGGAAACCCACAGCAGGTAGTAATACAGATAATAAGTATCGTAGCAGTAGCAGTTTACTCATTCATATTAACATTTGTAATAGCTAAAGTATTAGATAAAACAATTGGATTAAGAGTAGATCAACAAACTGAAATCGAAGGTTTAGACGTGAAAGAACACGAAGAACTTGGTTACAGAATATAATAGGAACATGATACTATGAAACAGATTACGGCAATAATTAGAAATGAACGTTTAGATGCTGTTAAAGAAGCATTGGAGAAAGTTAACTGTAAAGGAATTACAGTAATAGATGTTAAAGGTAGGGGTGAACAATTAGGTATTGAAGAGAAATACAGGGGAAAAAGTTACAGAATTGATCTTCTACCAAAAGTGAAGATTGTGACAGTAGTACATGATTCAGCAGTAGATGAAGTAGTGAATGCCATTTTAGAAGCTGCACGTACAGAACATATTGGTGATGGAAAAATCTTCATAACCAATATAGAAGAAGTAATTAAAATCAGAACAAATGAACGGGGTGATGACGCATTGTAATTTAATAGTTTCAATTGGTAACTTATTAAACAATAAGTGTAGTCAAAAAAATCTCCTTAATCACCCCAAACTTAACCTCCCCCTCATTTAATCTCTCGAAAACTCTCTCCTCCCATTATTCATTTTTTAAAATAATTTTAATTTTTAAAAATAAATATCTAAGCAATCAATTGAGAAAATAATAATTTTTTTTATTAAAAAGAGATAAGGTTAATTTTGGATGAATAATATGAATTGAGAAAAATATATAAGAAATAGACTTATTCAAAGTCTATTCCAGTTATCCTTAATCCACCATAGTGTGATTTGTATTTAATGTTTAATCCTATGAGTAATGGAGTGATTTTTTCTATCATTCTAGCTTTTTCAAGTTTTCCACAGTCAATACATCTTACACCAGGTAATTTTTCAACTAATTCTTTTACCTGGGCTTTTGCATCATTATTGTCTCCAGCTATCAGACAATCACAGTCGATTGGTTCAGGAATGTTTTCTAATTGTGAGTTACTTATATTGTTAAATCCTGCAATTACTTTTGCACCTGTTTTTTTGAGTATTTTTGCTGTTCTTTCTGCTGCAGAACCTTCCATCAAATCAACAAATCTTGCTGGTGAACCACCTATTGCTGTTTCTAATGGTACTGTTGCATCTATTAAAATTTTTTCTCCAACAAATTCTTTTATTGATTGGAGTGTTGCTTTTTGAGCTGCTAAAGGTACTGTTAATACTAGTAAGTCTCCTTCTTTTGCTGCATCTTCGTTGGACATTCC
>CAZUHM010000154.1:0-3864 GCA_964620575.1 uncultured Methanobacteriaceae archaeon
ATTGATAAAAATAGGTTATGATATTTTCTTTTATTAATTAATATATATGTTTAAATTTTATTAAAAATTTTTTCATCAAATACAAGATTGTTAGAAAATGTTGCTAATCGAAAAGTTAATTGTAAATAATAACAATAAAATATAATAGGTTTTGCATATGGTTAAAATAAATTATATTATTCGAGAAGAAAATATTGGAAGAACTATTTCTGAAGATGCCATGCTAGATGCAGTTGACATCGAAGAAACATTAAAATCCAAATATGACTACATATATAATTCAATCAAAGAAAACGATTATGAACTAGAAATTAACCATTGCACTTATTTTAAAGAAATTGTATTTAAAAAGAAAGTAGTGGGATTTGCAGCATACACCATAATAAACAGCGTATCAACACTATCCCTGGTTTCATCATATATCCTGCCTGAATATCGTGAAAAAGGATTGTTTTTTGATGAAATAAACAAAATTTTTGAAGATCAAAAACAGATAAGCATTTACAAGCCACCGAAATTTATCATAGAACTGCTAGTAAAATACGGCTTTGCAAAAAAAATAGAAAACAATCTGATTATCTCTTCCATACAAATAGACATACCATCCAACACGATAAAGAAAATTTACGGCAGCGACAAACTATTTTATGAAGATTACACCTACACAGCAAACATCTACGACATAAGTCAATGCGGATTCATAGTAATTCCTGATGAAAACAACAAAATAATCTACCTGACAAATTCATCAGAAGCAGATTATAAAGACAACAAAACCTCCGATGCAAATCTTGACGATGAATACTTTGAAAATATCATAAAAACACTGGAAAACAATCAGGAAACAATACATGATTTTCTTGATAAAATTGAGAAAAATTATCATATAAACATTGAAACAACAATAGACACTACCGAAACAATTGATTTTGAAGAATTAAAAAAGATTAAAAAAGAAGAATTGATAGAAGAGAATATCCTTGAAAACTTTGATAAAATAGAAAATGATAAGAATTCTCTCTTAAATAATGATTCAATAGATAAAGAAAAATATATTCAGGCCTACAAAAACGTTGGAATCTACGATTTTATAAAAACATTTGAAGAAAATCAGAACATTGAACTGACAAACAGTATCATTAAGATAGACTTTGAATTCAAGAATGATTATATTAAACAAAACGTTTTAAAAGAAGAACTCATAAGCAATCGTGTAGATAACGAGGTCGAAGAAGAATATCTTAAGTCACTGAATGTTAATCAGCTAAAAGACATTCTGAAAAACAACAATCTGACCGTAAGCGGAAACAAATCAAATCTTATTGAACGAATAATGGAATACGTTCCATCCAATTCAATTATAGAAGAGGAATATCATATTACAGAAAAAGGATATGAATTCATTAACGAACATGATGAAATCGAATATTATAATCTTTGCCTGAAAAATTTCCATTATTATGAATTTAAAAAGTTTACAGAAGAACATGATACCCCATTAAATGAAGCTGTCGAAAAATTCCTCAATGAACACCTGAAAAACAGTGTTAAAAACAGGAATTATAAAGAGTATTCTGACAGTATCAATGCATTAGCCTTCATTAATGAAATTAATGACAACAATGATAAAGGCTTATATTATGAATTAAAGAAGTTCATATTTGGTCTTAACCCAGTATTTCTTGATGAAACACAGTACAATTACTATCAGCCAATAAGCAAGAACAACATTGAAGACATCAAGATATTATTATTTAAAAATAAAGTGGATCTGAATGAAAAGTTTAAAGAAGTATGGAATGAAATGGAAATTAAGGAATTTCCCATACCTTATGAAAAATCGTTCAACATACTCAATAAGATGATTTCCGGTGATGACAGAGACTATATGAATGATAAAATAAGAGAACAGTACTTAAGCAAGGAAACCATTATCCATGATAAACTAGACAAATCTGTTCAGTCCACATTGGACAACTATCTTAATTATTAATTACCCAAACCTTTTTCATTTATTTTAAGTATTTTATTAAACAAATTAATAGTATGAAAGATTTAATTGCTATAATACCAGTATCTAATTTTAATGAATCTAAAACAAGATTATCACCTTTTTTAAGTGAAGAAGAACGTATAGAATTATTAAAAGTAATGTTAAAAGACATTATTACAGTAATTGCTAATGAAGTAGACGAGATTGTCCTTGTCAGCAAGGATAATAATGTCAAGGAATATGCTAAAAAGTTAAATGTCAATTTTGTTCGGGAAAGAAAACATGAGGATGATTTCTTAAATAATGCCATAAGTGATGCCGTTGAGGAAGTAAGAATTAACTTTCCTGACAAAGACATTTTAATTTTACCATCGGATATTCCTATGATTAAACAGCAACATATTGCTACTGTAAAGAATATGGAAAATGATTTGATTATCAGTCCTTCCAAGGGTGGAGGAACAAATCTTTTATGCTTCAATAATGAATTTGATTACAAGACACATTTTGGTAATATGAGCTACTTCAAGCATTTAAATACTGCCAATGATTTGGGAATGAGTATTAATCTGATAGAATCATTCTATCTTTCATTGGATATGAATACTCCCGAGGATTTAGGTGAGTTATTGCTGCATGGTATTGGTACTTATACCTTTGAATTTTTAAGAAGTATGAACATTACTGTTAACAGTAGTCATGGAAAGGAGAGATTGGATGTCCAAAGAGAAAATGAAAAGTAACTGCTCATTAAGTGTTGCGGGTCTTGATCCGTCAGGTGGTGCTGGAATAATTGCTGACTGTAAGACATTTCATGCTCATGGTGTCTATGCTAACTGTGTTGTTACATGCATCACGGCTCAGAACCCTTTTGGTGTTGTCAACATTCAGGAGATTGACCTGGATGTCATTGAGGATGAACTTAATCAGATTTTAGAGGTTTACCCTATTACTTACTTTAAAACAGGTATGCTTTATAGTGAGGAAATTATTAAGCTGGTTTCCAGGAAAATTGAAGAATACGATATAAAAGCTGTTGTAGATCCTGTTATGATTAGTGAAAGTGGTAGCGATTTGACTAGTGAAGGTTTTCCTAAGTTTATCAGAAAACATTTACTTAAAAAATCATTTTTAATAACACCAAATATACATGAAGCAGAACAATTATCTGGTAAAAAAATTAATAATGAAGAAGATATGAAAAAGGTTGCAGAATTACTAAGTTATAATAATAATGTTGTAATTACTGGTGGACATCTTAATGGAAATGATATACTATACCATGATGGAAATATTCATAAGATAAAAGGAAAACTAATCCCGTCAAATAATACACATGGAACAGGATGCACATACTCCGCAGCAATAACAAGCAACCTAATAAACGGAGAAAATATTATAAATGCATGTAAAAAAAGTAATGACTTCATACAAGAAGCTATAAAAAATGGATATAATTATACTCCAAACCAATTTTTCAAAAAATAAAAAAATAAGAAAGCATATTATATGTTATATGCTTCATCCTCAATTACTGAGAAACCATTATCCTTTAATAATTTTAATGATAAATCGTTATCTTCAGTTCTTAAAACAACCAAAGCTTTAGAAGTTTTCTTTTCAACGAAAGCATAGATATATTCTACATTAACATCATTATCATTGAGTAATGATAGAGCAGATTCCAATCCTCCAGGCTGATCCTCTACTTCAATAGCCAATACATCTGCCAAACTTACTGCAAATTCCTTTTCCAATAATTTTTGAGCTTTAACAGGATCGGAAACAATCATTCTTAAAATACCAAAGTCAGAAGTATCTGCTATGGATAATGCTCTGATATCAATGTTTTCATCTTTTAAAGTGTTTAA
>CAZUHM010000155.1:0-3766 GCA_964620575.1 uncultured Methanobacteriaceae archaeon
CAAAAGGATTAGTCGTTAATGAAAAATCAGTACCTGGACCAGACGAAGATACTGTTACAATAGCAGTAGAAGCAGCAAGAAGAGCCTTGAAACGTGCACAAATAGATCCTCAAGACATAGGCGCAATATATGTTGGATCAGAATCACACCCATACGCAGTAAAACCAACTGCAACAATTGTAGCTGATGCAATACGAGCATCACCAAATCTAACAGCAGCCGATTTAGAATTTGCATGTAAAGCAGGAACAGCAGGAATTCAAGCAGCAGTCGGTCTTGTAAAATCAGGAATAATAAAATATGGATTAGCCATTGGAGCAGATACTTCTCAAGGTGCACCTGGTGATGCATTAGAATACACAGCAAGTGCAGGAGGAGCTGCATTCATTATAGGTGAAGACAACACCTTAGCAGACATTGAAGAAACATGCAGTTTCACAACAGATACACCTGACTTCTACAGAAGAGAAGGAGAAACTTACCCTTCTCACGGTGGAAGATTCACAGGAGAACCAGCATATTTCAAACACGTACTTGGTGCTGCAAACAGAATGTTAGAACAAACCGGAACAACAGCAGAAGATTATGATTACGCTGTATTCCACCAACCTAATGGTAAATTTTACATTAGAGCAGCAAGAAAATTAGGATTTAGTGAAGAACAATATCAGCAAGGACTATTAACTCCAAACATTGGAAACACATACTCAGGAGCTACACCACTAGGATTAGCTTCAGTATTAGACATAGCAAAACCTGGAGACAAAATATTCGCAGTATCCTACGGTTCTGGAGCAGGTAGTGACGCATTTACAATAACTGTAAATGACAGAATCGAAGAAGTTAGAAACAACGCTAAAACACTAGAAGAGATACAGAAAAATTTAACTTATGTAGATTATTCTACTTATGCTAAATTTAAAGTAAAAATTAAAATGTATTAAATACTCATTAACATAAAAAGGTTAAAACATGAGAGATGTAGCAATAGTAGGAGTATCACAGACCAAATTTGGAGAATTATGGGACAAATCATTCAGAGATTTAGTTGTAGAAGCAGGAGTAGAAGCAATACGTGATGCAAATATGACCGGAGATAAAATCGATGCAATGTATATCGGAAACATGTCCGGTGGATTATTTATTGGACAGGAACACATAGGAGCATTAATTGCAGAACATTCCGGATTAGCACCAATCCCCTCTACAAGAGTGGAAGCAGCCTGTGCATCTGGTGGATTAGCTTTAAGACAGGCAATTATGGCAGTAGCATCAGGTTATTATGATAATGTAATGGCCGCAGGTGTAGAAAAAATGACAGATGTTGTAGATGCTACCCCAGCAATTGCAGCAGCTTCCGACCAAGAATGGGAAGCACAACAGGGAGTTACATTCCCTTCATTATATGCTATGATGGCCAGAAGACACATGTATGAATATGGAACAAAACGTGAACAGATTGCAGGTTTTGCTGTAAACGGACACAAAAATGGAGCATTAAACCCTAAAGCACAGTTCCAAAGAGAAATCAGTGTAGATGCAGTGCTTAACTCAACAAAAGTTGCATCACCATTAAACATATTAGACTGTTCCCCAGTATCTGACGGAGCAGCAGCAATAGTGGTATGTCCAGCAGAAGATGCTAAAAAATACACAGATACACCAATTTATGTGAAAGCTTCAACACAAGCTTCCGATACAATAGCATTACACAGCAGAAAAAGCTTAACAACAATCCAATCAACAATTCACGCTTCAAGAAAAGCATACGATATTGCTAAAGTAGAACCCAAAGATATTGATGTTGCAGAAGTGCACGACTGTTTCAGTATCAACGGTTTAATAGCTATTGAAGACTTAGGTTTCTTCGAAAAAGGACAGGGTGGACAGGCTATTGAAGATGGTCTCATTGCAAGAGATGGTCAGATAGCAGTTAACACATCCGGTGGATTAAAAGCCAGAGGTCACCCATTAGGAGCAACAGGTATTGCACAGGTTGCAGAAATTACCTGGCAGTTAAGAGGAGACGCAGGCAAAAGACAAGTTGACGGTGCTGAAACAGGACTTACCCAAAACATTGGAGGTACTGGAGGTACTGTTGCAGTTCACATTTTATCAAGAAATGAATAGAGTCTATTCCTTTCTGACATTCCCCCTCCAACTAATTAATTTTTTTTTCAAAAATTATTTAATATTTTAATTAAATACAGTGTATTATATAAGGACGTGTGAAAATGAGTCTAATTAAGAACATTATTACAGTGATAATTATAATACTTATATTTTGTACTGTTCCCTATTTAATCTATGAATGGCACTCACATGAAACCATAGGTTCAAGGGATACTGGATATGTTACAAAAGATATCTATAATCATTATAATTCCAACGAAACAATAATATTAATTACAGGTATACATCCTAGAGAACCATTAGCAATTAATCCTGAAATAGAATCAGCAAAAAAATTTGCCCTGACACATAATGCCCGTATAGTAAATTATAATGTTACTGTTACAAAAGATGCCACAGATTACAAGAAAAGCAGGTATAACGGAGAACATTTGGTTGCAGATTACATTCTTCCGGACATATATAAAAATGAGGGTGACGTTGTAATTATTAGCCATTCACATATTGAGGGTTACGGGGAAGGATTTTATGTTGCAACACCTGCAATGGATGATGCTTCCGTAAAACTAGGTGAAGGTATAAAGAACGGTGGAATTGATTTTAATTATTTCAAAACTCCAAAGAATCAAAGTTATGAAAGTACTTCCATAGAACTGGTATCCAAACCGTTAGCTGATGCAGGTTATCCTACATTGGTATATGAAATTCCTGAAAACATTACTGAACAGGATTCTACTGATAGAACCTATGATTTACTATGTAAAACATATGATTTATTACATCAGTAACATTCTTTTTTTTAATTTTTGTGTAAGGCCATGAATTCATCACGATAAGCATCTAATCTTTTCATATAATTATCTACTTCTTTATCATATTCATACATTACATGGTCTGGTGCTTCTATTTCTATTGAACATCCGTCAAATAGCAAGAGCTTAACTTCAAGTAATGTGAAAAAATCTGAAAAAAGGGTTATTGCCAGATTAATGTATTCCTCAGATTCATAGAATGGATCCAATAATAAACATTCTATCATTTCTTTGCTTTCAACAAAGAATGGAAATTCATGAGTTATTATATCATTTGAATATAAATTATCGGATACTTTATCTAATGAATCCAGAATAAGATTTATTATTTCCATACCCATTATTGTGGATAATCCTTTTTTAGAGTCTGTATCCATACTCCAGTATGATGAGGGTGTAATGTTTTTTAATGATTCAAATAAGCTTATTACTAGTTTTTTGTATTCAGTTATATCTCCAAAGAATAAGTCATTGAAGTCCAATATTTTTTCCATAAAAACACTTTATATTATTTATTAGCAAATGATTATTTGTTGAAAAAAAGATTAATAGTTAATTAAAAATTAAAATAAAAAAAGTAATCCATGAATAAGTTTCATGGATTTTCCCCTAATACAATTAATACTTTAGACTAAATTCTAATAGTTTAATATTATAGGTAATTTAACATTGAGTTATAAGGATTAATTATCCTTACATTGGTGGCATTCCGCCCATTCCATCCATACCTTGAGCTGCTGCTACGTCACCTTGGCTGGAAGAAGCGATTACATCGTCAATTCTTAAAATCATTTCAGCTGCTTCTGCTGCAGATTGAATTG
>CAZUHM010000156.1:0-3730 GCA_964620575.1 uncultured Methanobacteriaceae archaeon
TGCTATGATGTCTGAAGTATTCCAAACAGACAACAAGTCATACTTCTTAACAGGATCCGGTACAAGTGCAATGGAAGCAGCAATTGCAAACATTGTAGAAAAAGGAGACAAAGTAATTAACGTTGTCGGAGGTAAATTCGGAGAAAGACTTCAGCAATTAACAGAAGTTTTCGGTGGAGAATCCATAGAAATAACAGTACCATGGGGACAAGCAGCTGATCCTGCAGAAATTAAAAGAGTAGTAGAAGAAAATGACGATGCAAAAGCTCTTACCATGATCCACAATGAAAGTTCAACAGCAGTAGTCAACCCTATTAAAGAAGTAGGGGAAATAATGAAAGATTACGACAGTCTATTCATAGTTGACACTGTAAGTTCACTTGCTGGAGACACTGTTAAAGTAGATGAATACGGATTAGATGTATGTTTATCCGGTTCACAAAAATGTATTGCAGCACCACCTGGAATGAGTATGTTAACATTAAGCGATGATGCATGGAATGTTGTTGACAAAGTAGAATCTCCAACTTACTACTTAGACATGAAAAAAATGAGAAAAAGTGGAGAAAAATCACAAACACCATACACACCTAGTGTATCAATGACATATGCAATGAATGAAGCATTAAGCATGGTTCTTGAAGAAGGATTAGATGCTCGTATCAAACGTCATCACACAGGTGCAGAAGCAACACGTCAAGCTGCAAAAGCATTAGGTCTTGAATTATTTGCACGTGAAGGAGATTACTCAAACACACTTACCGGTATTAAAATGCCTGAAGGAGTAACTGACTCACAATTACGCGGAACAATGAGAGACAAATATCAAATAGAATTAGCTGGTGGACAAGACCACTTAAGTGGAAACATATTCAGAATAGGTCACATGGGTGTAACTGGTTTACAAGAACTAGCTATGACATTCACCTGTCTAGAAATGACACTTAAAGAATTCGGATTTAACTTTGACGCTGGAGCAGGTGTTGCAGCTTTACAAGACGTATATCTCAAAAATATGTAAATATTTTTTAAAAAGGAAGAGTTTCAACTTCCTTCACACTATTTTTTTAATTATTTAAGTATACTCGTAATTAAACGGGGTAAAATAGACATTTTTCCTTTAAGCATTGATTATTATCTGCACTATAATAACAGGTAATTTCTGATTTTTCTAGTTTTATGTTAAAATTATCTTCAACAAAATCTATTGCAGCAATAATGGACAGATATGAATCTCTTTTACAGCATCTGGGACCACCATGTTTACTTATCAGATTTAATGATTGTGAAGTCATTTGATTAGATAATTTAAATGGTTTTTCAGATAATGGTGTTGAATCGGATATAATAGAAATGAATATACCCGAACTTATTCCTGCACCACAAGCTCCCCAAAAACCACATATGCCCCCAGGCACTTCTTTAGCCCGATTGATCATTTCAATTAAAGCTTCTTTTAAGTTAATATCTCCTCCGGCATTATGATATGCAGTTAAAAGTGCTGAACCTACAATGATATGATGTTCCGGCCCATGCATGTGACAGAAATCTTGTGACATTATTTTATTGATTATTTCAATCGGGTTTTTGGATTTTTCTTTGATACATATTTCATATATCTGATTAATTCCTTTCATATGACAACTGTTACATACATAATGACCATTTATACATCGTGTTTTACTCTGTTCAGTTTTATGACACATAATACATTCCATTGATTCATAATCAGACAGGTATTCTATTTTTGAATCACAGATTAAACATTCTTTTGACATTTTTCATCAGCCCACCATTGATTTAATTAAAAGAAGGATTATTTTTGTATTCTTTCAATAATTACTTTGTTAATTCATTATTTAATAATTTCTATCGGCACCATTACAAAGCTGTCACATTTTAGTGTTTCGTTTCATGAATATCTTTTTAATGACATGTGCAAAATATCCTACCCATGACATCCAACTAAATAACCCATAACCACAAATATACTTTATAATAAGTTAAATAATCCCATATTGTCTTTTTAACACATCATACACACCCAAATAATATCAATTTTAGTTTTGCCTGTCCCATTAAAAATATTTCAACATTACTTATCAACAATTATCCAAACATAAATACTTTAAAAGAAAATATACAATCACACTATACAAAAAATCAGTAAATTGAATAGTATTGTCTGAAATCGTAAATTTAATATAATATTATCTAAATAATTATTATAACATTTGCTAAATATGATTGTTTATCAAAATTTCATTATAAATGGTGATATGTTATTTAGGAGTTTGAAACAATATGTCAAAAAATAGTAAAATTATCGGACTTACTATGCTGATAACAGTTTTTTTACTAACTATTTTTACATTATATGGTATGTCTGATACAAATAACGAAACTGTAAAGATTGGATATTTGCCTACCGATCATGATGCAGCATTATTTGTCGCAAATGCCACTGGAATGTATAAAGATGCAGGACTTGCAGTGGAATTATATGAATATAATAATGGTGGAGATTTGATGAGTGCAATGGCCAGTGGTGATTTAGACGTAGGTTATGTTGGAATAACACCAGTAATATATTCTATAACTAAAGGAGTACCTGTAAGAATTGTTGCAGGAGCTCAAAATGAGGGAAGCGGTTTGGTTTCTCATAGTTCATCAATTAAGTCAATATCTGATTTAAAGGGTAAAACAATAGCTACACCCGGTGAATCATCAATACAAAGCGTATTATTAAAATATGATTTGAAGAAAAATGGAATGAGTACTTCTGATATTCAAAGTCCTAGTATGAAAGTTTCTTCAATGAATGATGCATTAAAAACCGGAAGTATCGATGCAATGTTAACATATGAACCTTATGTTACAATTTCCAAGGAAATGAATAATCAAACTGTGGTGGAAAATTCATCAGAGATTTTATCAGATCATCCATGCTGTGTTGTAGTGATGAGTGAGAAGTTTTTATCAAAAAATATGAACAAAGCAAAAAAAATTTTAGATATTCATAAAAATGCAACAGAACAAATTATAGCAAATCCTGAAGGAATGATACAGTATTTACCGTCACACATTGTTCTTAATCATGAAGTTGAAAAGGAGAGCTTGTCCGGTATTAAATGGGTAAGTGATTTTAATGACACTTATAAAGAAAATGTGAACAATTTTTTAAAGATTGAAGAGGAATTGGGAATAATTAATGTAACTATTCCTGAAGACGAGTTATATGCAAAAATTTAAATTATTATCTAAAAAAGTTTTTAAAAGGTTTTTAATATGAAGAGTTTAAAACAAGAAAATAAGTTAGAACTGCTAACATTACCTATCATTATAATTATAATCTGGTATTTGGTTTGTGATTTATTTGGATTAGTTCCAAGTTTCATGTTTCCCGGACCAACAGACGTTCTAAGTTCATTTGCCAACTTACTTGTTTCAGGCAAACTTTTTAAGGATATCTTTGATACTCTTTATAAAGTAATTTTTGGTTTGTTACTAGCATCCGTAGTAGGTATAACATTTGGTATAATATTAGGTTGGTCTAGACGTTTAGAAACTGTATGTAGGTTAGTTATTAGTATTTTAAGACCTATTCCACCAATTGCATGGATTCCATTTTCAATATTATGGTTTGGTATTGGAATAGGACCTGCAGTATTTATTATTTTCATGGGATGTGTTTTTCCAATACTGATTTCAACAATTGATGGAGTACACA
>CAZUHM010000157.1:0-3721 GCA_964620575.1 uncultured Methanobacteriaceae archaeon
CAGAAAACAACTGATGGAATACGTACGCAGACTATCACCAAAACCGGACAAAATATTAGTCTGTCACGGAGATGCATATAAAGCACTTGATCTGGCAAGCAGTATTTATCGGTCATACAAAATAGAAACAAAAACACCGATGAACCTTGAAACAACGAGATTACAATAATCTCCCCCAAAACTATTTTTTTAAAAATTTAATGTAAAGTATTAAAATTATAAAATAGATATATATTATTAATATATCATTTTTTTAAAACAAAATATCAATTTAGAAAATAAAAAAAGAATTGAATATATATCAAACATAAGAAAGAATTTCTTATAAATGTAGGTGAAAAAATGGTCACTTATTCTGAAGCAGGTGTAGACATAAGTTTAGAAGAAAAAACTGTTAAAGCATTAACAGGAGAACTATCAGAAACATTAGAATATAGAAACATAATCCAAAACAAGGGACATTTTGCAGCCCTAGTTGACTTTGGATCACAAGCTATAGCAATGAGTACTGATGGAGTAGGAAGTAAAATATTAATAGCAAATTTAATGAATAAATTTGACACCGTTGGAATAGACTGTATTGCAATGGTAGTAAATGATATTTTATGTGTAGGTGCAGAACCTATAGCAATGGTTGATTATTTAGCAGTTGAAGAACCTGACCCTGAAATAGCTAGCGAAATAGGAAAAGGCTTGAAAAAAGGATGCCAACAAGCAAAAATAGCAATGATTGGAGGAGAAACAGCCTCATTACCGAAAATCATCAAAGATTTTGACCTAGCAGGTACAGGAATAGGAACTGTAGATAAAGACAAAATTATAACTGGTTCAGAAATAAAGGACGGCGACATAATATTAGGTATTGAAAGTAGTGGTGTACACAGCAATGGACTAAGCTTAGCAAGAAAAGCATTACTGGACATTGCAAACTACAAAGTAGACGAAGCATTACCTGCAGACAATTCAATAACTGTTGGAGAAGCATTACTAGAACCTACCATTATCTATGTAGATCCAATAATGGACTTATTAAAATCAGACATAGAAGTACATGGACTAGGTCATATAACCGGTGGGGGTTTCAGCAACCTAAAAAGATTAAACAAAGACATGAGTTACTACATAACCGACCTACCAGAAACATTACCTGTATTCAAAGAAATACAATCCACAGGAATTGAAAGTAAAGAAATGTACCATGTATTTAATATGGGAATAGGTTTTTGTGTAATATTAGACAAACAATACAAAGACCACGCACTTGAAATATTAAACAAATACCACAAATCCTACATGATAGGTGAAATCAAAGAGGATAAAGATAACAAAGTTCTCATAACAGCAAGGGATGAAAACATAGAACTATAAGTAAGGAGACGTTCAAATGAAGATTAGTATAGACAACGAAAGAAAATTAATCGAAGAAATGCTGAAAGCATACGATGTTAAAGAAAACGAAGCAACAATTGTTGCTGAAGTAATCACAGACGGAGACCTAAAAGGTTTTTCAACACACGGACTTGGTAGATTCCCACAATACATAAAAAGTATTGAAGCAGGAACCATCAAAACCGAAGGTGACTATGAAATAGAAAAAGAAACGGCATCTTCAGCAATGATTAATGGTAATCATAAATTTGGACATTACGTAACAGTAAAAGCAATGGATTTAGCTGTTAAAAAAGCCAGTGAAAACGGAATAGGTGTAGTTGGTATACACGACAGTAACCACTACGGTATTGCAGGATTTTATGCAGACCTAGCATCCGTCCAGGACATGATCGGAATAGTTATTTCAAACACTGAACCTGCTATGGCACCATTTGGTGGTAAAAAAGCATTATTAGGTACAAACCCAATTACAATAAGTATCCCAACAGATGACATACACAACTACATTTGTGTAGATATGGCAACCAGTATTACTGCAAGAGGTAAATTACTGGAAGCTAAAAGAAAAGGTGAAGAAATTCCTGAAGGTTTAGCATTAGACAAGGATGGAAAACCTACCACTGATCCTGAAGCAGGACTAGAAGGTTCCATATTACCATTTGGTGGATTCAAAGGATATGCATTAGCATTCATGTTTGAATTGTTAGCAGGACCATTAGTAAGTGCAGCATGTGGAGAAGAAGTTCAAGGAACAGCAACCCCTGATGTAATGTGTACTAAAGGAGATTTATTAATAGTTATCGATCCAGAACACTTTGCAGGTTCAATGCAATTTAAATTCCATGTAGATCAATTTGTAAGAGAAATCCGTGAAGAAAATGGTGTCATACCTGGTGATCGTGAAATAGAAAATATGAACAACAACATGCAGAATGGTATTGCAGTTGATGAAGCATTATATGAACAATTAACCCAAATGGCTAATGCTAAAGGATTAGATATTGAATCTTACTTTGAAGAATAATTCTTTAAATCTCATTAACCCCCATTTTTAATACTATTTTTTAAAACTTTAAATAACTTTAATCCTAAAGAATAGATTAATAATAAACATCAAGGTGATACTTTGGATAGTACAGATGTTATATATCAAGGATTAAAAGATGCAGGCATAAATTTTATTGTAAGTGTACCATGTGCAAACTTAAAGAAACTATTAACTCTAGTGGATGAAGATGAGGAAATCAGACACGTTCCTGTTACTCGTGAAGAGGAAGGATTTGGAATATGTGCTGGAGCATTTATGGGTGGAATGAAACCTGCTATATTAATGCAGAATTCTGGATTAGGTAACAGCGTTAATGTTCTTGCATCATTAAATAAATTATACAAGTTCCCAATTTTAATAATTATTAGCCATAGAGGTACATTTGGAGAGGGGGTTTATGGTCAAATTCCGATGAGTAAAGCTACAACCAAAGTTTTCGATAGTTTAGATATTAGTTATCATAAAGTTGATGATCCTAATGAATCTCGTGAAATTATAAAAAAGGCTTGGGATTTATCATTTATTTCTGAGGAACCTATTGCTTTACTTTTTGACATTAGTTATTGGAGCAGGAGTGTTGATGATGAAAAGATATGATGCTATTAAAAAAATTATTGAAAGTCTGGATGATGAACTGGTAATTTCCAATATTGGTTTTCCTTCAAGAGAATTATATGGTATTAAAGATCGTAAAGAGACTTTTTATATGTCTGGTTCAATGGGTATGGCCACTCCAATTGCTTTAGGTTTATCGTTGGCCTTAGAAGAACATGACATCAATAGAAAAGTTATTGTTATTGATGGGGATGGTTCTTTATTAATGAATTTTGGAGAATTAGTTACTGTTTTTGCACAGAATCCATCAAATTTAATTATTGCATTGATTGATAATGAGGCTTATGGATCAACTGGTTCACAGGAAACATATGCTTCTAAGGTAAACTTATCAAATATTGCAAAGAGTATTGGTTTTAAAGAAGTATATTACATTGATGCTAAAGAAACTACAAGTGGGATAGATATGCAAAATTATATTGATAAGAACGGACCAATTTTTTTACATATTAAAGTAAATCCAGGAAATAGTGATGCACCTATTATTGATTTAACACCTTCCCAAATTAAAAATAGATTCATGAAAGAGATACATGAATAACATCTTATTTTTTTTTTGATTAAATAGTAATAAAAAAATATAAAAAAGTATTAAAAATAGTCTAAAAAATAAATGCTCCGACCGGGATTCGAACCCGAGTCTTCGGCTCGAAAGGCCGAAATGAT
>CAZUHM010000158.1:0-3660 GCA_964620575.1 uncultured Methanobacteriaceae archaeon
AAAAACATAAATTAAACTCCGTTTTTATATAATACGAACAAATTTTCCATCCCTTGACGGAAATTCTTAGTTAATTATATCATTGCTCATACAATTTCTAAGCAATCCCCTTTTTTGTTCCTAAAGGTTCTAGACAAGATTCTATGTTATATTCTCCATAGAAATTCTGTCCCATTCATAAGTTAAATTAATTAGCTACAAAAACTCCATACTTAAAAAAGAAAAACTTCACAATTAAGTATATAGTATGGATATATATTTGAAAAACTACATATTTAATTGTTATGAATTAAATTTAGGTTAACGTAAAAAAAATAGGCTTGTGGAAAGAGTTTGGCAACAATCAGGAAAACAAGAACAATACTGCCTGTTAACAGCTTTAAAAGTATTGAAAAAAGAAACAAAATGGAATTACATATCATAATATGTAATTCAATACTGGCTGGTATGTGAATAGAATATGACCAAAAGCAGCTATATAAGAAGCTGCCAGGAAAAGCCATATTCCCAGGAATAACATTGCCGTTTTCTTATGGAATACCTCCTCGCTGACAGGCCAGAAAACTGCCAAACCCGATGGTGTCCATAAATCCAGTATCAGATGACTTACGGCACCAATAAACAGCATGATAAATACCAGTCTCCAGTTTATCACATCAATATTGACTGGTGCCAGGAACAGACATATTGCAAGAAGTATCTCATAAAATGTCAATACCTTACGGCTAACAACAAAGAAACCCAATAATGACAGTAAAACAAATACCGACAAGTTGTTTGGCATTACATAGTTAGCATATTCTGCAAGACTTGTTACTACCGGTAAAAATCCCATCATCATAAAAAGGAGTAGTAAACATATCACAGTTATACCAGCAATAGAATGTGTCAATCCCCTATGTTTAGAGTAGTAAAACGTTATTGCAAGCAACACTATTATTAAACCGGACAGCATTGACCCCTTAAGAATAAATAAAAGCAGGGATATGATTATTCCCACAAGGAACATGGAATTTACCTTATTCTTATTATGATCATGATCCATATCAGGAATTGATGCACCTATTACTGCAAAGAAAAGATAAAAAAATGTTGGTATGAAAGGAAATGCTAAAATAATACCTGCAAGTGCATGAGCTTTGTATGATGACATTATATTCTCCATTATTTCAGATTATTGTGCAAAGTTTCTTCTTCTTTTTGTAGATTAGTTATTGTTTTTGTTGTATAAATACTTAATTTATCACCATAATTCATGTCACTAGAAATAATAACATTATTCCCATCCAATACTTCAATTATACTGTTTCTTGTATCATTTGATAATTTACTCATTTGTATATAGTTAAGTAGAAAAACATAGCATGTTGATATTGTTTTGAACATTTGTTATATGATCTATAAGTGAATCATACAATGAATCATTGTTTATTTCAAGATTGTTGCTTATTACATTACTACTTGCCACAACCCCCCCCCCTTTTGAAATAATTTCTTCCTGAAACAGTTGTTTTCTAAGCAGCCCAATGTATTTTTCATTCAATGAATCATATATTTCATCTAATGAACTTAATCGGTGAAACTTGTTTATATAGAAGTTGATTAATACTATCAATAATGCCCCTACTGTTAATGCCAATAATCTTAATGGTAACTGTTCATATGATACTGGAACACACATCATCATCATCATCAAATAACGCATTACAAATGCAATGTGTGAATCACTAGTTAACACCTGAAATGATGAGGAAATAATGAGGAATATTAGTATAAAACCAAGTATTAATCCTATCCCATATTCATACTAATCACTTATATTACTCCAAAATAGTCCAAAAACGTTAATATTTGAGTGTATGAGAAGTCCACACTTTCATTGATAATTTTTCCTGCATGACACACTGTTTCACATGTAACTGCAGGAATTCCACGTAGATTTGATTCATCCTCAACTGCCCCATTCAATACTGATCCTGCTTCTGAAATTGGCAGTATTCTTGATGATGTGTTTAAACATATGTGCTTTGCAATTTTGATACTGTCGAACAATGGTCGTGCAGAACAGAACACACTATTGAATCCTGGCTTGTTATCTGGATCAGTTGTATGACAATCACACAATGCTGTTATTTCATTATATTTAGCATAATCAATTACTTTCTTAGTTATTCCATCCATGTGAGCATGCCTATTCATGTCTTTATCATTGAAGTTCCTAGTGTTTTGCATTGTAGTATATGGAATTAGAAATGG
The DNA here is from genome assembly GCA_964620575.1 of uncultured Methanobacteriaceae archaeon. Lineage (GTDB taxonomy): Archaea > Methanobacteriota > Methanobacteria > Methanobacteriales > Methanobacteriaceae > Methanosphaera. The sequence goes on from CAZUHM010000158.1 coordinate 2,257, forward strand.
TATTACATGAAGTCTACATTTAAGAGTGATATCTTCTTGAATTATATTATGCATAATGCGTACCAGTGCTGCTTGAGAAGCCAGTTCATTACCATGAACACCACCTACCAGCAACAGATTATAACGTCCTGTTCCTGTGGTAAAAACTATTGAACCATTTTTGGTCATTTCAACATATTCCATCAGTTCCTTATCTTTTCTGAAACCGTTATTAATAAAGTACCTATTCAAGTGCTTATTCGCTAATACATTACCTGCTGTAGAAGAATCAATAGATACATAATTAAATTTAGACATTTTACCACCGTTACTCATTTTTATGTTAAAATAAATATATAAGTCTATTTGTTAAAATAGAGAAAAAAATAGGAAATTGATGCTAATTATAGGCCATGTTCATTGAATTAAGACAATAGATAAATTATGTTTAAACTAGACCCATATAACTAATCCAAACATTTTTATTTATTAGTTTGTTGCAGATACTGTGTTGAAGATTTTAATAACAAATTTTATTAGAAAAATGAAAGATAAATTATATTATAATAAATTATGATTATAAGAATCAGTACTAGAAATAATTTTTAACTTATAAAGTAATCAAACAACAAGGTGAAAAAATGGAAAAATGTGTATTAGCATTCAGTGGAGGATTAGACACATCAGTTTGTGTCAAACTCCTGGAAGAAAAATATGACATGGAAGTTATTACTGCATGTGTTGATGTAGGACAACCAGAAGATGAAATTAAAAGACCTCAAGAAGCAGCAGAAAAGATTGGTTCTAGCAAACATTATACAATTGATGCTAAAGAAGAATTTGCTAAGGATTATGCATTCAGATGTGTTAAAACCAATGCATTGTATGAAGGTTACCCACTAAGTACCGCTTTTGCAAGACCTTTAATTGCAAAGAAAATTGTTGAAATAGCAGAAAAAGAAAACGCTACCACAATTGCACACGGATGTACAGGTAAAGGTAATGATCAGTTCAGATTTGAAGCAACTATCCGATCTGAATCTGACCTGGATATTGTTGCTCCTGTAAGAGATTACAATCTAACAAGAACTGAAGAACAGGATTATGCTAGAGAACATGGTATTCCATTACCATCCGAAAAGATTTACAGTATCGACGAAAACATTTGGGGAAGATCAATTGAAGGAGGATTACTTGAAAATCCTGCTACAGCCGGTCCTGAAGACATCTATGAATGGACTAAATCAACTATTGACGCACCGGATGAACCTCAAATTGTTAAAATTGAATTCAAAAATGGTGAACCGATAAAAATTGATGATGAAGAGTTAGATCCTGTTGCACTCATCAGAAAAGCAAATGAAATTGCTGGTGAACATGGAATTGGTAGAATAGACATGATAGAAGACAGAATCATTGGTCTTA
>CAZUHM010000159.1:0-3643 GCA_964620575.1 uncultured Methanobacteriaceae archaeon
CTTTTTTAAGATATTCAATTACAGATTGTTCTTTTTCTGGTTCAATACCAAAAAAACATTAAATTTATACTTTTTTTGTAATTATTTAAATATTAAGTTACAAAAATAAATCCCGAGGAAGAATAATGAAACTTACAGATAAAGCGAAAGAAAACAGAGAAAAAGTGTTGCCTTACTATGAATCAGAACTGGATGAGACTGATCCAGAATTTATTGAATTATTCAACAACTTCCTGTTTGATGATGTTCAAAGTAACACAAGACTGCCCGAAAGAAGCAGAATGCTTGTAACTCTAGCATCACTAATAACAAATCAGTCAACCAAAATGTATGAAATTGCTCTTGAAGCTGCAATTAACATGGGAATAAGATCCGTGGAAATCAAAGAAGTATTATACCAGTCAGTACCCTATGTAGGCTTTGCCAAGGTATATGATTTTCTTGATATAACAAATCAAATATTTGATGAAAAAGGAATAGATGTGCCAATTCCAGGTCAATCAACAACAAACAGAGAAAACCGTGTAGAACGTGGTTACCAGATACAGGCAGATTACTTTGGAAAGGAAATGATAGATCAGATGAATGAGAACACACCAAAAGATCAACAGCATTTCAACGAATTTCTTAAAGGTTACTGTTTTGGAGACTTCTATACAAGAACAGGACTGAACGACCAGGACAGGGAACTAGTAACATTTAGTATAATTGCTTCTCTTGGAGGATGTGAAAATCAGCTAAGAGGACATACACAGGGAAACATTTCAGTGGGTAATGATAGAGACACTCTTATCGGAGCATTAACAGTGCTTTTACCATTTATAGGTTTTCCAAGAACACTTAACGCAATAGCAATCATTAATGAAATATGCCAATAGGAGAAATAAACTATGACAAAGGATTTAATTATATATTATTCAAGAAGAGGACAAAACTATGTTAATGGAGACATAGTAGAATTAGCTAAAGGAAATACTGAAGTTGTAGTAGATTATATTAAGGAATTCACAGGTGCTGATACTTTTCAAGTAGAAACTGTTGAGGATTATCCTGTAGATTATATGCAAACAACAGAAATAGCACAGGAAGAATTAGCTAAAAGTGCCAGGCCGGAACTTAAGGAAGAATTAGATGACATTAACCAGTATGAAACAATATATATAGCATCACCAAACTGGTGGGGAACATTTCCCAGGGCATTATTCACACAACTAGAAAAACTGGATTTCACAGGAAAAACTGTTAAAACCGTTATAACACATGAAGGATCAGGATTGGGAAATGCCATGAAGGATGTTAAAAAGTTGTGTCAGGGAGCAGATATTGGGAAAGGATTGGCTATTCATGGAGCTGAAGTAGAAGAAAGTAGAAGTAACATAGAAAGATGGATATAAGGGGTTAAAACTAATGGTTAAGGATGTAATATTTGGTGTAGGTGAAGAAAATCCATTCGGAGAATTTTTCACAGGAAAAAGTTATTTGAACATGCTAACTACTGATGGAGTAATGATAGCTAATGTAACATTTGAAGCAGGCTGCCGTAATAATTGGCATATTCATCATGCAGAAGAAGGCGGTGGACAGATATTACTTGCAACAGACGGTGAAGGATGGTACCAGGAAGAAGGTAAAGAAGCCAGGAAACTAACTCCGGGAAGTGTCGTTGTAATACCTGCCGGTGTAAAACATTGGCATGGGGCAGCAAAAAACAGCCAGTTTACCCATATAGCAGTGGAAGTTCCTGCTGTAAATGGTTCAAACGAGTGGTTAGAACCTGTTAGTGATGAAGAATATGATAAACTAGATTAATGTTCTTCAATTCAATTCACCACCTTTTTTATAATTCAATGCTAATTTTAATAATATGATTAAATAAAAATGATAATAATTATATATGGGATTTGTTCTATGATTCAAGAAGTGTTTATTGATTGTGATGATAAAAGGATTTATGGAAAGATTTACCGTCCGGACAATAATGTTTCCAAATTGCCTGTTGTCATATTATGTCATGGTTTGTACGCAAATCATAAATGGCTGGAATACTATGCCGAAGGACTAGTCAGGAAGAACATTGTATCTTTCTTGTTTGATTTTTGTGGAGCAGCAAATTCATTAAGTGATGGTGAACTGATTGATTCATCACCTTTAACGGAAAAAGAAAATCTGGATGCGGTAATTTCTAATATATCAGATATGGATTTTGTTGATGAGGACAATATCTTTCTTTTAGGACATAGTCAGGGAGGATTGGTTGCTGCATATTGTGCTAAAACTAATGATATTAAGGGATTGTTCCTTTTGTCTCCTGCATTTAATGTTCCTGATGAGATGAAAAATGTTCCCCTTCCATTGGAGGGAGAATTTACAAAGATATTGCCTGGCCTTGTTGGCAGAAGATATATATTGGATTCAAGAAGTATTGACGTGGAGAAACTATTCGATGAATATTCTGGAAGTGTTTATATTTTTCATGGAAGTGAGGATAATGCCGTGCCGATTGAATCGTCAATCAATGCATCCCAGGAGTATGAAAACTGCGTCTTAACTGTTTTGGATGATGAAAAACATAACTTGTCTCAAAAAGGGCAAGAAAAAGTATTGGATTACATGATAAAAACTATAATGGGTGTTATATAATATGATTAAGGATTTAGCATACAATTTTAACGGTGAAAATATCAGGGGAAAACTTTATCTGCCAGACAATGAGGATAAACAGGCAATAGTTTTATTGTCTCATGGTTTATCGTTAGATTATACTTTGATGATTCCTTATGCTGAAAAGTTATATAAGAATGGAATAGCATCATTTGCATATGATTTCAGGGGTGGAGGATATGATTGTCATAGTGATGGTAAAATTAGTGATATGACAATACATTCTGAGATGGAAGACTTGAATTTTGTCATAGACTCTATCAAAGAGGAGGATTTTGTTGACTGTGATAAGATTTACCTGGCAGGACATAGTCAGGGGGGCCTGGTTTCTAGTTTGGTTGCACCAAATCGTGAAGATATCCGTTCCATTTTTTTATTTGCTCCAGCATTTGAAATACCCGATGATATTAGGCAAAGAGATAATCCCGGTCAAATGAATGTTTTGAATCTTATGCCAGAATATTTGGGAGAAAAATATATTAGTTCAGTAGAAAAATTGGATGTTTTCGAGGATATTAAAGGTTATACTAATCCTGTTTATATCTTTCATGGGGTTGAAGACAAGAGAGTTTCCATTGATTATTCCATAAGGGCAGATAAGGTATATGAAGATTGTACTGTATATGCTTATGAGGAAGGAGAACACAGGTTTTCTGATGAGATAAAGGATGATGTTGTAAGTATTATTGTGGATGTTGTTAATTCTGATTAACTTTTTTTTCTTTTCTTCATTTTTTTGTGAGGATTTATTATTTGGATGTTATATTCAGTATTTTATTATCCTGTTATTAATTCTATATTTTTTTCAATTTTTGAATTCTAATTCAGTTATGTTTTTAACATTTAAATATAAATAATATCAAGAATAAACCTCTAAGTAAAATAATTATTAAAACAATTAAAATATTGGGATAAATGGGATGATAATTTAAACTACCACATCCTGTAGAGGATGTGGATTTGTAGAAGGTTTATCTACGAA
>CAZUHM010000160.1:0-328 GCA_964620575.1 uncultured Methanobacteriaceae archaeon
GAGGATTAAGAGCTAGAGATAAATCTGTAACTACTAGTTTCACCAAAGAAAAACTCGACAATATGACTAAAGCTGGTGTTGACTGTATTGTAAACATTTGTCCTTTCTGTCACATGCAATTTGATGTAGGTCAAAAAGAAGTTAACGAACAATACGGAACAAACTTTGACATTCCTGTATTACACTTAGCTCAATTATACGGATTAGCAATGGGATTATCACCTGAAGATTGTACACTTGATAAACAAATTGTAAACCCAGATGCTTTAGTTCAAAAAATGAACACACCTAAAGAAGCAGAAGAATAAATTAAGTGTTTACGAAATAT
>CAZUHM010000160.1:361-3635 GCA_964620575.1 uncultured Methanobacteriaceae archaeon
CTTTATAGTTATATTCTATTCACCCCCTTTTTAAAATTCTATTTTCAAAATATTTTTCTATCATTTTATTTTGCTATTATAGCAATAATTTTAATAATTTGGAGTTACTAATATTCATATAATCAAAAAATTATTATAGATTAAAAAGATATATTTTATTATTATAATTTGAGGAGAAAATAGTATGCAAAAATTTATAGTTGAACTAATTGGTGTTTTTACTACTAAAGATTTACCTGAAGATTATGAACAGTTTGTAGAATACAAAGCAACAATTGATAAAAAAGAATTAACTGAAAAAGATAAGATTGCTGTATTAAGAGTTAAGGATACTACAAGTTATCACATTTTATTCTTGGATTCTTACAGTTCCATGGATGAAATTGATAAAGAAATTGATGAAACTTTAGATGGTAAAATTTATAATTTCAACATTCGTAAAATTTTAGAAGGTCATCTTAATGCCTAATCAAGAATTACAAGACCCTTTAGAACAAAGATGGGTTGTTCTTGATCATTTGCTTAAAATTCTTAATAAGAAATATGATGTTCCAACTGAAGTTTTTAAGAATCTTCAATATGCCCGATCATTAATTAACTATTATAATCAGGATCCTGCTGATGCTGAACATGCCAAGGAATTACCTCGTATTGATTCATTGTTGAACGATACTGAATTAAAATTAATGGGCATGTCCGGTATGGAAGGCGAAGAATTTGTTGCTGATTGGGAACAAAAGTTACTTGATGCTTCTAAGGGAAAAGAAGTGTTTAAACAGGCTAAGATTCAGTCTAAGTTTATTCCAGGATTACCTTCAAATTTTGAATCTGTGCGCTTTAACTTTAAGAAACCTATCTCTGAAGAACGGTTCATGGAAATATGTGAATATGAAAATGTTATCATTGAATTTGATGATAATGATTCTTCTGTATTTATCTTCGGTGATGACACTAATATTCAGAAGGCTCTCAAAGAAATGGCTCCTTTCTTCATGGAGCAAATGTCTTGAGCTTGATTTCCTTTTTTCATCTCCTTTTTACTAAATTATTTTTGTTTTATGTCATTTTTTGTAGTATTATTCTTAAAAAATCTTATTAATGTTAAAAAAGATACTTTTATATATGATATTTAATTAAATGGAGTTATTTGGAAAATGAAAATTTTAATGATAACTGATATTCATAGTAAGCCTGAAAAGATTTATGCTTATTTGGATGAAAATTCTGTTGATGAAATAATTATTACAGGTGATGTTACAGAGTTTGGTCCTGAAACATTGTTTGTTGATACTTTAAACAAGTTCTCAGAATATGCTAATGTTCATGCTTTATTTGGAAACTGTGATCCAAAGAATTCAAGTGAGTTACTTGAAAAATCCAATGCAACAAATATACATGATAACACTTCAAACATAGGTGATATTCAATTGGTCGGATTTGGTGGTTCTAATCCTACACCATTTGATACTCCTAATGAATATTCTGATGAATCATTATACGAAAATTTAAGTAAATATTCAGATGTTCTTTCTTCAGATTCTTTTACAATACTTGTTACACACGCACCACCACTGGATACAAATGCTGATAAGATAGAATCAGGAGCACATGTGGGAAGTAGCGGAGTAAGAAAAATCATTGAAGAAACACAACCAACATTAAACGTATGTGGTCATGTCCATGAATCCATAGGCAAAGACACTATAGGTCAAACAACAGTAGTAAATCCTGGGGATGCATCAACTGGTCACGCATGTATCATTGATTTAAGCGAAGATGATATTAAAAATAAAAATGTTAATGTAGAATTAATCGTATTATAATGAGGAAAACGTTATGTCAAAATTTAAAGAAGAAGATGTATATATTTTTAATCCAGAAAGAGAATGTATGAGTCGTGAAGACTTAAAAGAATTACAGCTTAGACGACTTAAAAAAGTAGTTAAATATGCATACGAAAATGTTCAGTTTTACAGGGACTTATATGATGAAGCTGGAGTAAAACCGGAGGATATTAAAACTTTAGAAGATATTCAGTTACTCCCATTCATCACAAAAGATGATCTTAGGAAAACATACCCATTTGACTTACAGGCAGCACCCAAAGAAGATTGGGTTGAAGTTCATTCAACCAGCGGTACAACAGGTATCCCGACAGTAGCAGCATATACACAGAAAGATATCGAAATATGGGGAGAATGTACTGCACGTGGACTGGCAAGTGTAGGTGTACATCAAAAAGACATTGTCAACGTAGCATATGGTTTCGGATTATTCACTGGTGGACACGGTGCACAGTATGGTGCACAGAAAATCGGTGCATTAGCAGTACCAATGTCATCAGGAAACACTCAAAGACAAATGAACTTCCTTAAAGATTTCCCTGCAGATTTCCTATGCTGCACTCCATCATATGCATTATATCTGGCAGAATCCTTTGAAAGGGAAGGTATAGATCCTAAATCAATACCACTTAAAGGAGGATTATACGGAGCAGAAATGTGGACTGAGGAAATCAGACAAAAACTCGAAGAAAAATTCGATATCTCAGCACAGAACATTTATGGTTTAACAGAAGTTATTGGTCCTGGTGTATCAACCGAATGTCATAAAAAGGATGGTATGCACATTGCAGAAGACCATTTCTACCCGGAAATAATCAATCCTAAAACATTGGAAGTACTTCCTGAAGGAAGTGAAGGTGAAATTGTATTCACTTCTCTTACAAAAACCGGAATGCCTGTTATAAGGTACAGAACTAAAGATATCACTTCTTTAAATTATGAAAAATGTGAATGTGGAAGAACAACCGTACGTATGAGTAGAATTACCGGACGTAGTGATGACATGCTAAAAGTTAAAGGAGTAATCGTATTCCCTAAACAAATTGAAGAAGTCATCATGAAAATGGATGAATTATCACCGGCTTACCAGATTATAGTATCAAGACCTGGTATTTTGGATGAAATAGAAGTTCAGGTAGAAATTGATCAGGCAAACTTCTCAGATTCATTAATCAACCTGGAAGAATTCAGACATACCATTGCTAAGAAAATCAAAGAAGCAATTGGTATAGGAGTTAAAGTAACATTGGCAGAACCGTTCTCATTACCAAGAAGTGAAGGAAAAGCTGTTAGAGTAATTGACCACAGGGATTTTAGTTAGAGGTGAATATTATGGCAATTAAACAATTATCTGTATTTTTAGAAAACAAGAAAGGACGATTATGGAAATCTTTAAACACTTTAAAAGATGAAAACATTCATATCAGAGC
>CAZUHM010000161.1:0-208 GCA_964620575.1 uncultured Methanobacteriaceae archaeon
ATTTGATGGATCAATATACCCATGCTATCGTTTCGTTGGAATGGATGAATATATTCTTGGAAATGTTAAAACAAACCCCAATTTTGATGATTTGAAAAAAAGCGAATCCTGGAAAAAATTAGAAGAATTCAGAGAATATGTTGATGAAAACTGCAAATCATGCAGATATGTAAAATACTGTGAAGGCGGTTGTCCATATAATGCAATA
>CAZUHM010000161.1:250-3610 GCA_964620575.1 uncultured Methanobacteriaceae archaeon
GAGAAGTATCTAAAAGAATGAACAAGGAATTTATGAAAAACGCAATACCCGGTCTTCAAGAAAGAAAAATAAAAGAAGAAAATGAACCATTCAGCATAATGGATCTGGCCATGAAACCATGACTGAAACCGAAACCGGAAGTTTGGCATGATTCATATTGATTTAATAATTTCCTTAAGGTATACTCTTAAATCATCACCATACTTATCATCATCCAAAGCAAATTCAATGGATGTTTTCAACCATTCAAAACGGTTACCGATATCATAAGTTTTTCCTTCAAAAGTATTACCATAAATCTTATCCAGTTTAGATAAAGCATCAGTTAACTGAATTTCTCCACCGACACCGGGGTCAGTTTCATCAATCTTATCAAAAATATCAGGAGTTAAAACATAACGCCCCATGATTGCCAGATTAGAAGGTGCCTGATGAACTAAAGGTTTTTCAACAAGTTTTTCAATATTATAAATATCCTTTTCAACCTCTACTCCCTTAATAATCCCATATCTCTCAACTTTTTCCTTTGGAACTTCCTCAAGAGAAATTGCTGAAGCACCATATTTATTGTAAACTTCAATTAACTGTTTTGTACATGGTGTTTCTGAATAAGTAATTGTATCTCCCAGAAGTACAGCAAATGGTTCGTCACCAATATGTTTTTTTGCACAACTGATTGCATCTCCCAAACCATTCTGTTTTTTCTGACGTACATAAAAAATATCAGCCATATTGGATATTGCTTGAACTTCTTCCAAGTAGTCAAATTTACCTTTACTTTCAAGGTTTTGTTCTAATTCAAATGATTTATCAAAATGGTCTTCAATTGGTCTTTTTCCTTTTCCAGTAATGATAATAATATCGTCAATACCTGAATTTACTGCTTCTTCAACCACATACTGTATTGTTGGTTTATTAAAAACAGGTAACATTTCCTTTGGTTGTGCTTTGGTTGCAGGTAAAAATCTTGTACCTAACCCTGCTGCAGGAATAACTGCCTTCATTTTTATTAATCTCCTATAATTTTACTACTGAATTTTCTCCAATGACAAAACTTCTTCCTTTTGGATATGTTTCATCATCTGATATAATTTTAGAGTTTTGGCCAAGTAAACTTTCAGTTATTCTCTTGTCTGAACGAATAATTGAGTTTCCTATTATGATAGATGAATCGATTTCCGATTCTATGATTATGGTGTTATCTCCTATAGATGTGTATGGTCCCACATAACCTTTTATTTCACAATCTTTTCCAATAATAGCAGGTCCTTTAATTACTGAACCAGATTTAATTACTGTGTTTTCCCCGATAACTACACGACCCTTAATTTTAACATTGTCCTCAACAGTACCTTTTATGTCAGTTTTGATTGTTTCGAGAATAAGTTGATTAGCATCAAGCACATCTTCAGGTTTACCTGTGTCCTTCCACCATCCTTCAACTACAAATGAATCCACATTAAATCCATCATCGATCAATTGCTGAATAGCATCAGTTATCTCTAATTCATCTCTCCATGAAGGTTTAATTTTATCGATTGCTTCAAATATGTTATTTTTAAATAAGTAGATACCTACCAATGCAAGGTTACTTCTTGGATTTTCAGGCTTTTCCACCAAATTAATTATTTTACCATCATCATTTAATTCGGCAACACCAAATTGTCTTGGATCATCAACTTCCTGAAGTAATAATCTTGAAGAAAAATCTGAATCATCAAATCCACTTACGAATTCTTCAATACCTGATTTGAGAATGTTATCTCCCAAGTACATGACAAAGGAGTCATTGCCAACAAAATCTTTAGCTGTTTTAGCTGCATGTGCTAAACCTTTAGGTTCGCCCTGCATGATATATGTAATATCTACACCAAAACGTGATCCATCACCTAATGCATCTTTGATTTTATTAGGCATGTTGGTTCCGAGAATAATACCAATTTCTGTAATACCTGCATCACGCAAATCTTCTATAGCATAGTCAATTACGGGTTTATTAGCAATAGGAATTAACTGTTTAGGACCTGTATGTGTTAAAGGCCTTAATCTAGTTCCATGTCCTCCAGATAAAATAACACCTTTCATATATAACTCTCCGAAATATGTATAAATAAAAATATTAGAAAATTTTAATAAAAAACTCTTTAATATGACAATATCTTTATTTTTAAGAGAATATAAATTTTTCCAAAAAAAAGTGAATAGAAATTAAAAAAGAAAAGAAGATGAAAAATAAAAATAAAAAATTATAATGTTTTGGTTGCTTTGTACAACCGTTCTGAATTATCTTTATACCAGTTGACTGTGTTTTCCATTGCATCCTCAAATGACCATTGAGGTTCCCATCCAAGCTTTTTAGTTTTGGTTGCATCAAGAGAGTATCTTCTGTCGTGTCCTAGACGGTCTTCAACATGCTGGATTAGGGTTTCCGGTTTTCCCAGTTTTTCGAGGATGAGTTTTGTAATTTCCATATTATTTTTCTCGTTTCCTCCTCCAATATTGTAGACTTCTCCTATTTTTCCCTTATGAAGTACTGTGTCTACTCCTGCACAGTTATCTTCCACATATATCCAGTCACGAACATTTTGTCCGTCACCATAGACTGGTAGTTTTTCATCATGTAAAGCTTTTAGTATGAATAATGGTATTAGTTTTTCCGGGAATTGTCTTGGTCCAAAGTTGTTGCTGCTTCTTGTTATCATTACTGGTATGTCATATGTTTTGTAGTAAGCGCTTACTAATAAGTCTCCACCTGCTTTACTTGCTGAGTATGGACTTGATGGATCTATATTGTCTGTTTCTTTAAATGAACCTTCAAGTATGCTACCATATACTTCATCGGTAGAGATTTGAATGTATTTTTCCACTTCGTATTTACGTACTAGTTCAAGTAAGTTTTGTGTACCAAGCACATCTGCCTTAACAAATGATGCAGGGTCTGTAATTGATTTGTCAACGTGAGTTTCTGCTGCAAAGTTTACCACATAATCAGCATCTTTCATTGCAAGGGAAGCAGCTTCTTCGTCTGCTATGTCTCCTTTTATGAAGTTAATGTTGTCCAGTCCAGCAAGATTTTCCATATCTCCAGCATATGTTAATTTGTCAAGAACAGTGATTTCGTAATCATCATATTTGTTTGCAATATAGTGAACAAAATTAGATCCAATAAAACCTGCTCCACCAGTTATCATAATTTTCAAAATAATCACCTTAAATTTATATGAGTAATGTTTTAGTTATTAATAGATTTATCAACAATTTTATTAATAGTTTATTTTTAATTATCACTTGTGGATTCCATGTCTGTTGATTCAAGTTTCATGATTACTGGTCTTAATCCATCATTACAAGAAACTATCG
>CAZUHM010000162.1:0-3589 GCA_964620575.1 uncultured Methanobacteriaceae archaeon
AATGACTGAAAACAATATGGATGTTATTTTAGCTCATGCTCCTTATATTGTAAATTTAGCTTCTAAGGCTGAAAAAACCAGGAATAATGCTTAGGAGATTTTTGAGGATGATTTGAATAGATTGGATAATTTTCCCAATAATTTATATAATTTCCATCCGGGCAGTCATGTTGGTTTAGGTGTTGAGAAGGGTATTGAATATATTTCTTCAGCTTTAAATAATTTGATTCATGAGGATTTAAAAACCACTATTCTCTTGGAGACTATGGCGGGTAAAGGTACCGAGATTGGCAGAAGTTTTGAAGAGTTACAGGCCATTATTGAAAATGTTGAAATGGATGATAAGATTGGTGTTTGTTTGGATACCTGTCATGTTTATGATGCTGGTTATGACATTAGAAATGATTTAGATGGTGTTATTGATGAGTTTGATTCTGTAATTGGTCTTGATAGACTTAAAGCCATACACCTGAATGATAGTAAAAATGGTTTAAGCAGTCATAAAGATAGACATGAGAAGATTGGTCAGGGTGAATTAGGTTTAGATGCTGTTGTTGAAATTATCAATCATAAAAGTTTGAGAGATTTGCCTTTCTTTTTGGAGACTCCTAATGATGTTGCCGGTTATCAGGAAGAAATTGAGTTGTTACGTGGCTTATATAATGAATAATTGTTTTTAGGTGTTAAAGAAAAAAAGAGAAGAAGAATTTATAATTATTTTATGATCATGTTATAGTGAAGTTGGTTTATAGATTGGTTTAAATTCATAGAAACGTAGATAAAATAATACTAATAACATAAATAAGCATCCTGAAACTGTGAATACCATATCTTTTACTTTTTTTATTATTTTCATTTTTATCACCTTCTTTATATGAATTTTTTTTACCGTTTGTGTTTTAAGTTTTAAATTATTTGTTTTTATAATAGTAATACCCCTACCCCTAGGGGTATATTCTAATATTAACCACATAGTATATAAAGGAATGGGTAAAAACAGTTTAAAAATAATAAAAAATAGTTTAAAAAAAGATAAAAATATTAAATTCTTGAATAGTAATCAATTATTTTAGATAAATCCTCAATAGCTTCAGTACTATCTCCCTTATCAATAGCATCTTTAACACAATGGTTCATATGACCTTCCAAAATTATACTACCAACCCTATTCAATGCAGACTTAGCAGCATTAACCTGCATTAAAACGTTTTCACAAGGAATATCCTCCTCAATCATACGATCAATAGCAGCAACCTGACCTTCAATTTTTCTAAGACGTCTATGTAAATTATCAGTATCCATACATTGTTTCATATTATCACCAAACGATTATTTTTCAATTACTTCATTACCAGATTCTTTACCAACTATTACTTTATCAGTAATGCCAGCAAAAATACCATTCTCCAATACACCTGGAATAGTATTTAACTCAATTTCCAATTCATAAGGATTTTCAATATTGTCAAATTTAGTATCTAAAACAAAGTTTCCATTATCAGTAATGACCGGACCATCTTTCTGAATACCCATTCTTAAATCCGGAACTCCACCCATTTCAATAACAGCATTCTTAACCAATCTTAATGAATCAGGTATTATTTCTAAAGGAACAGGGAATTCACCTAAACTGTCGACCATTTTACTATCATCAACAATTACAACAAATTCATCAGCAGAACTATCAACTAACTTTTCCAAAGTATGAGCAGCCCCACCACCTTTGATTAAATCCAAACTAGGACTTACTTCATCAGCACCATCAACAGCAATATTTATATCATGTTCACCAAGAGTTGTTATTTTAATTCCTGCTTCTCTAGCTAATATTAATGACTGAAAGGAAGTTGGAATCCCCAATATATCCAATTGTTCTTCTTTAACCCTTTCACCCAAGAATCGAATAAAATGATGTGTAGTAGAACCAGTACCTAAACCAACAACCTGACCATCTTTAATTAATTCTGATGCCTGTTTACCAACTTTTTCTTTTAATATATTACTATCAACCATAGTATCACCTAATGACTTAAAATAACTTCAGTTAAATTTTTACCATTTTTACATATTAACTCAGGACCTATTTCCTCAATTTGACATTTATCATCATTATATAATCCTTCAGGATGACAAATATCATAATTTTCACATTCACCCATACATTCAGGTTTACGGAAAATAATAGTAGAACCTTTATAAGCTTTCTTAGTTTCCACAACTGTCCTTATTGTAGCCGGTTCAACTTCTATAGTCTGAACTGTCCCATCTTTATGTAATGGACATTTATGAGTAACTTTTTTAACATTAGTTATCATGTATTTACGTCCTTCTTCAAGGTTTAAACATGTTCTTTTAAACCTGCATGATTCACATTTTGAAGAACCGCCATTAAATGTAAAAACTAATCCTTTCTTTGCTAAACTAGTTCCTATTAATGTAATCATAAACATATTCCCCCAATTATTCTATTACACCTGTTTTTAATGCAATATTCAATGCTGCTTCTTTAGTTAAGCCTCTATCACCAAGGATAGTGTATCTGCCTTTTCTTATATTATGTGCTTGAGTCAATGCTTCAATAATATATTCTTCATCAATATTCAATTCTTTAGCTGTTGTAGGAGCATTTACCTTTTGTAAGACAGATTTTATTTTCTTCCAATCCCCACCTTGAAGATACATCATCATAATTGTTCCAACACCACACTGTTCACCATGCAATGCAGGTTTAGGAGCAATCATATCCAATGCATGACTGAATTTATGTTCTGATCCACTAGCAGGCCTACTACTTCTTGCAATACTGATAGCCATACCACTACTGACTAATCCTTTAACAACAATGCCCGCACTTTCAGAATGACCCGGCTGAATATTACTTGCCTGTTCAATTAACAAATTAGCAGTCATTAAAGATAAAGCAGCTGCAGAATCACTAAATGGTTCATTGATTAATTTATAAGCTAATTTCCAATCTTCAACTGCCGTTAAATTAGAAATTATATCTGCAAAACCAGATGCTGTAAATTTATAAGGAGCACTTGAAATAATCTGAGTATCAGCCACCAATGCAAAAGGAGCGTTAACTTCCTTAGAAACTGTATCTACATCATTTTTAATTGATGCGCGTGGAGATACCAATCCATCATGTGCCGCTGTTGTAGGAATGCTTATTAATGGAATTTTATTAAAAGTAGCTGCAACTTTAGCAACATCATTTACCTTTCCACCACCCACTGCAATAATAGCATCTGAATCTTTAGAAATATTTCTGACTTCTTCAACTGCATCATCAGTTGCAGAGGTTACAATTACTACTGTAATTTCATAACCTTTATCCTCCAAAATATCAATTACTTGATTTCCAGCAATTTTTTTAGTAGTGTTTCCTGTTACTAATGTTATGCGGTTACCTACCAACAAATTGTTACATACATCGCTTATTTCAGTAATTATTCCAGAACCTGTATGTATTTCTCTAGGTAATTGAACATTTCTAAAATCCATTTTTATTTTCCTACCTTAATTAAGTTCATTCTTTTTTTTTAAAAAAATTAAATTATAAAAATTTTATTTTTATTTATTTTTT
>CAZUHM010000163.1:0-3558 GCA_964620575.1 uncultured Methanobacteriaceae archaeon
GAACAAAGAGAAGCAGGTAAAAAAATTGGTTTAGTAAGAATAAGATCATTCAGACCATTCCCAAAAGAAGCAGTTAAAGCAGCAGTTAAAGATGCAAAATTAGCAGTATTAGACAAAGACATATCTTTCTCAGTAGGTGGAGCAGTATACACTGATGTAAAAACAGCTGTAGACAATGAAACATATGGTTTCGTATTAGGTTTAGGTGGACGTGACATCACACCAAAAGACATAGAAGAAATCATTGACAAAACAGAAAACCCTACTAAAGATGTAGAATGGATAGGATTAAGGGAGTAGATTAGAATGAAAGGTATTGATGAAAAAGAATACTTAGCACCAGGACACAGAGCATGTGCAGGATGTGGTGCAACAATTGCTGTTAGATTAGCATTAAAAGCATTAGGTGAGAATACTATTGCAGTATCAGCAACAGGATGTCTTGAAGTAGTTACAACACCTTATCCAGAAACAGCATGGGAAATTCCATGGATACACGTAGCATTCGAAAATGCATCAGCAGTAGCAAGTGGAGTTGAAGGTGCACTCAGAGCACAAGGTAAAGAAGATACAAACATAGTTGTATTCGGTGGAGACGGTGGAACAACAGATATTGGTATGCAATCATTATCCGGAGCAATGGAAAGAGGACAAAATATTATCTACATATGTTACGATAATGAAGCATACATGAACACAGGTATCCAAAGAAGTAGTTCAACACCATTCGGTGCAAACACAACAACTTCTCCAATAGGAAAAGAAAGCTTTGGTGAAACCAAATTTAAGAAAAACATGGCAGCAATTATGGTAGCACATGGAGTGCCATATGTTGCAACAGCATGTATTTCTCATCCACAGGATTTAATGAACAAAGTAAAAAAAGCAGCTGAAATACCAGGACCTGCATACATACACGTGTTACAACCATGTGCAACAGGTTGGGGTTATTCACCTGAAAAAACAATTAAATTAGGAAAATTAGCAGTAGACACTCATACATGGGTATTATATGAAGCTGTAAACGGTCAAATTAATGTAACAGTTAAACCAAATGAAAAGCTACCTGTTGAAGAGTACTTAAAAGTACAGAAAAGATTCAAACACTTAGATGAAGAACACATTAAAATAATCCAGGATTTTGTTGACGGACAAAGTAAACAACTTGGTTTATCCGAATAATTATTCATTAATTATTCCTCTTTTTCATCTTTTTTTTTAAACCCCTGTTTACAAAGACTTTTTCCTTTTTAAGATTTTATTTAATATAATGGATTAAAATTAATACTAGTTCTAACATAATTTAATCTAGGAATCTAATAAGGAAATGATATTATGATTACGCAAGAACAAGTTGCAGAAGCAGTATGCCAAATATATAAAGAAGCAGCAATAGTTTTACCAGATGATATTAAAAATGCTTTAAAAAAGGCTTATGATAATGAAGATAGTGATATTGCAAAATTGAATATAAAGTCAATATTAAATAATCTTGAACTGGCTGAAAAAAATCAGATACCTATGTGTCAGGATACAGGATTACCAATAATCTTTGTAAAATTAGGTAATGTCCAAGTAGAAAACCTGGGGCAGGGAATCATTGATGGAGTGAAAATGGCTACTGAAAACGTGCCATTAAGAACAAACGTGGTTGATCCATTAACCAGGAAAAATACTGGAAACAATATTGGTAAAGGAATTCCTCAAATAAATATTGAATTAACTGATGAAGCAATATTGGAATTAACTGTATTTCCAAAAGGGTTTGGTTCAGAAAACAACAATAAACTAGCAATGCTTTTACCGGGTGAAGGAATTGAAGGGATTACAAAATTTTTTGAAGAATCAATATTGTCTGCAGGTGGAAAACCTTGTCCTCCAACAGTTATTGGTGTCGGAGTAGGTGGTTCATCAGATATGGTTATGAAACTTGCAAAAAAAGCTTTATTAAGACCAATTGATCAAAAAAATCCGGATTCTAGATTAGCTGATTTGGAAGAAAATTTATTAAACATAGCTAACGATACAAATATTGGACCAATGGGACTTGGTGGTAAGACAACAGTTCTTGGTGTGAATATTGAATTGGCAGACACTCATACTGCTGGATTGCCTGTGGGAATATGTGTGCAATGTTGGGCTGCAAGACATGCTACATGTATATTGACTGATGAATAATCATAATATTTTAACTTAAACTCCATTTTATTATTTTTATTGTTTATAATTTTAATAGTTATTTTCATAAACCTATTTTTAATAAAGCATAACTTTAAGAATATTAATAGATTTCAAAAAACGAATTTTTTATTTTCACAAAAACATAAACTAACATATCATTTTTCAAAAAAAGAACAATAATAACTTTTTACAAATATTGAAATATTTACATCCATCTATTTTTAAATTTTAATTCGAATATTTTTCTAAAAAACTCTAGAATTTAAAACAAAAACTCATAGATTCATAACTTAATAACCATAAGTATATATAATCATTAAAACAATATAAATATAAAACTACAAGGAGTTAATGATAAATATGGCAGAATTACCAATTGCACCAATTAAAAGATTACTTAAAAACGCAGGTGCTTCAAGAATAAGTGACGATGCAGCAGTTAAACTTGCAGAAGTTTTAGAAGAAATTGGAGAAGATTTAGCACGTGATGCAACAAAATTAGCAAAACACGCAGGTCGTAAAACAGTTAAAGCAGAAGATATTGAATTAGCATCAAGATAATTCAATAAATTCTTTCTAAAACAATTATCTTTTAATTTTTAAATCTTTTGAGATTAAATAATTTTTATTTAATCTCTCACAATACATTTAAACAAAACTATTTTTTATTCAAATATTTAAAGTGATTACTGTTCAAATTTGACTGATTCTCAATATAAAACTGAGTACTAGCTTCAGTAATCTCAATAGAAATATCCCCAATTCTTTCAAAAGATTTGACAACCCTAAATAGAATCAAGTAATATGTGGAATTACTTTTATCAATATCATCCTTAGCCATCTGACTTGAAATTTTTTTAATAGCCAACTTCTGAAGATTAGTCAACTCATCTTCATAACGTTCCATTTTCTCCTTAATATTCGAATCTCTTTTAAGAAAACTTTTCACAGCCTTTCTGAACATTGTATTGGACGTATCATACATCTCTTCTAAAATATCAATTACAGGTTCCTTAACCTTTTTATTCTCTTCAATAACAAACTTGGGAATATGGCAAATATGATCACCAATCCTTTCCATATCATAAGCAATTTCATTAAACATGATAGTGTTGTTAAATTCAAAATAAGGATCTAGAGAAATCACGGCATCAGTTGAAGATTTAATTTTATTATACATATGGTTAGTATTCAAGTCTTCCTCTAAAGCTCTCTCAGCCAATTCAACATCATTGTTCTTCAAAGCTTCAAAAGACCAGGCAAACTGTTTACTGATTTGTTCACCCATTTCCTTCAACATTTCTTTAATAAAATACTCACCCGAATACTCAGGAACGGAATTATCAGTTTCATACATTTCAGAAATTTCATTAAATT
>CAZUHM010000164.1:0-3365 GCA_964620575.1 uncultured Methanobacteriaceae archaeon
TGTATAATTAATCAAAATTATTATAAACTATTTTTTGTAAAAAAAAGAAGGATGGAGAAAAATAGAACCTAATATTTCCATTTTTTCATGTTTCTAGTAGATTTTCTTGTTAAATAATAGTATAAAGTAGTGTGTTTACCGTTTATTTCAACATATAACTCTGTAATAAACACATAATCATATGTTATACCTTTACTGGTTGTTTCTTTAATAGCTGAAACTTCTGCATTTTCATCTTCAATACCAGTAACATATCTGTTATACATATCTAAAAATGCACTTTTGTCAGATTTACATATTTCATCAAAAATTAATAAAGATAATGGGGATTCATCTTCACTTCTACGTAAATTTGGAAATTTCATATTAATTGCATTAAAAAATTGGCTAGAAGCTCTTTCAGTCATAAATTCACCTAAAATAATATTTTTTTTTATTTTCTATTACTATAATATATTATGTACAACTTAAATAATATTTTTTTCCAATAAAGAAATTAGTTCAATCTTCATACTCTTTGTCTAATAATATTGTTACGGGTCCATTATTTATTAAATTTACATTCATATGTGCTCCAAAAACTCCACTTTCAACATTAACTTCTTCTGAACATTTATTACAGAAGTAATCAAATAGTTCAGTAGCTTTATCCGGAGATAATGCTCTATGGAATGAAGGTCTGTTTTTCTTGGTTGAAGCATATAATGTAAACTGTGGAATAAGCAATAGTTCACCCTTTATGTCCAATACTGAAAGGTTCATTCTATCATTATCATCTTCAAAAATTCTAAGTTTTAACAATTTTTTAGCTAAAAAATCTGCTTCACGTTCAGTATCATTAGTGCCAAAACCTACTAAAACCATCAGTCCTTTATCTATTTGTCCAACAATTTTTCCATCAACTTCTACTCTAGCTTCGCTAACTCTTTGAACTACTAATTTCATATTTTATCCTCTTTTGGCAGTACTTATTGGGTTATGTATAATTTTATAGGATCATAATTTAATTTTTAAAAAAAAATATTTATAAAAAAGGGGGTGGTGAAAAGTTTATTTTTTTAACTACTTTTTTGGCCAACCATTAGTAACAAATTTATAATCTTTCTCATCATGTTTTAACTGAATTTTATTTTCTGATACATCAATTAAATCTTTTTTCTTATTGAATATAATGTAAGCCTGGCTTAGTGTTGGATCAATGTTGTATTTGCTATAATCTTTGTAACCCTTTGATTCTAATAAATTAATGAATGTTGTTGCTCTATCCTTATATTCAAACTTCTTTTTCTTCAGTTTATTATCGGTTGATGTATATTCTATTGTAATCGTTTTACCAATTTCATTACTAAACTTATTTAATTCTCGTTCTCTGTCATATTTTTTGTCATCCATCTTTCCTTCATTGTAATTATGGAAGAACTTTTTTATTTTATTAATTGTTTTGTCGATTTTAATTGATAAGTTATTTATTGTTTTAGAAAGTCCTGTGTCATTACTATATCCCTGTGAAAAATTGTTACCATTACGATACAGGATAACATCAATTAAATTCCAAATTTGAGATAATATAAATGAAGGTCTTTTCAATGTTTTATTCTTTATTATAAACATGGACAATGCATCTAATATAAATATCACAAACAATGGCAATCTAAATAACCATAATGTAAATAGATTTATTACCATTGATAAAAATGACCATTGTACCACAAATGAAATAAAGATTAATAGTTTCATCGACTTGTTTATATCTAAGTTTTGTAAATCATTAAAATTTAAATTCATATTAAATCTTTCCCATTTTAGAAAAATTTTTTTATAATGTTTTTTATTAACATAATGTTATTTAAATGTATTGGTTTTTAGTGTATAAAAGTTACTAAAATTATTTAAAAAAAAATATGAAAAAACTACAAAGTAGTAATTTCACATCCTTCCTTCTCAACAATAACAGTATGTTCCGTTTGAGCAACCATTCCATCAGCTTTATCCTTGAGAACAGCATGAGGATAAATAGAACCTGACATAATTAATGGACGTAATGCACGAGCAAATTGAGATTCATCCATACTAGTTTTAACATGCCTTTGAGCAAATGGAAAATACCTGTTATTCTTAGAAATATTCTTCAACAATATCTTAGCTTGAGGATTCCTAATAGGCTTGTTATTAACAAAAGAATAAATATAATATTCAGGAACATCACTAGTTATACCTGCACCACTTGAAGCAAAAGGCTCAATAGCAACATGATCACCTTCTTTTAACTCATAAGTACTTCCATCCGGGTAATTAGGAATGGAAACACCTGCATGTAAATTATTTTTCTCAAGACTATGACCGGCTAAACTGACAATAGGAGTAAAACCATAAGAAGAAATAGTATCCTGTACAGTTTTACCAATTTCATTTAAAGTAACACCATCTTTAACAATACTTAGAACATTTTCCAAAGCATTACTGCTTGCTTCAATTAAATTATACCTTTCTTCCAAATCATCATCCGTTACAACAGGATTACCGTCATCATAACGACCAGGCATTTTAAGAGGATTACCGTTTTCATCAACAGGTTCAACATTATCTCCTTCAACCACTACCGTTACAGCAGTGTCAGAAATATAACCATCAACTTCAGCACCTAAATCAATTTTAACAATGTCACCATTACAAAATACAGTATCATCATTTGGTGGAGAGGTGTAATGAGCAGCAATTTGATTTATTGAAATGTTACACGGGAAGGATAATCCTACACCTTGACTTGTTATTTCAGATTCAATCCAATCTATAAAATCGACAACTTTCATACCTGCAGTAATCTTTTTAGCAGCTTCTTTACGAACTTTAGATGCGATAACTCCAGCTTTTTCATATTTTTCTAACATTTTTATCACTAAAATAATTTTTTAAAAGGAAATTTCGAGTAAATAATAATTACTCATTTTTAATAATATTTAATATATCAGGGTATTTGTTTAATAATTTTTCGATTTCAACATCAATATTTGCATTAGATGATGCTGATGATTCATTTATTAAATTTAATTCTCTTGCAGGATTAACATAGGTTAAAGATGAATTTAAACTATTTTCAGCAAGCTTAATTTTTCTGTTATTTAATATTGTCATAGCCCATAACCATAATGTTGAATTATCTTCACATAAATCCATAAAGATTTCATCATTAGTTACATCATCATTAAAACAATGAGGTGGATATAAGACTCCAGCATCATCAACCATATAATTTAATACAGATGCAGTATCATCTTCATTTTCAGTCCAGGTTTCATATTTTGCAATGTTTCCATCATCATCTAATGCTATTGTATGTAAACTCTGAGCAATTATGTCATTATCAT
>CAZUHM010000165.1:0-3358 GCA_964620575.1 uncultured Methanobacteriaceae archaeon
AATTATTAGTTTATTAAATTAATTAATTATAATGAATGAATATTATCATATATGATTATTGATTTTGATTTATTTTTATCATTAATTAATTTAATTATATGTTTTGTTGATGTATTTTTTCTTTTTTTTTTAAAAACATTTATATATAATGAACATCATAATAGGAAGTAGGAAGCATACTTCCGAAAAAATTATAAAAACAGAATATAAAATCTCAATAAGAATTATTTTAATATCAACAAAAAAAACTGGTGAAAATCATGTCAGAACGAGATGACAAAATAGATGATGTAATAAAACAGATAGACGAATCAGGAGCAAAATTTTTAAGACTACAATTTTCAGATATCCATGGTACCCCAAAAAGCATGGCAGTATCACTAAAAAAAGCTGACGATGCAGAAGATGTCATAAACGATGGATTGTTATTTGACGGTTCTTCAGTACCGGGATTTACTGATATCAATAACAGTGACCTGGCATTGAAACCAGATCTGGATACATTCTCAGCACTACCATGGAGACCAGAAGATAAAGGAACATGCAGATTTATCTGTGACGTCTACAATACTGATGGAACACACTTTGAAGGAGATCCAAGGGGAGTACTAAAAAAATCATTAAAAAAAGCAGAAGAACGAGGATATCAATTCAATATGGGACCGGAACCGGAATTCTTCATCATAGAAAAAGATGAATTTGGCCAATATAAACCGGCAGACAAAGCTGACTACTTTGACGTAGAACCATTAGACAAAGGAACAGATATAAGAAGGGAAATCGTATTAGGACTTGAAAAACTGGACTTCAACATAGAGGTAAGCCACCACGAAGTAGCACCAGGACAACATGAAATAGACTTCAGATTTGCAGACGCACTAAAAACAGCAGATGCAGTAATCACTTTCAAACAGGCAATCAAAGCATTAGTAGATAAACTAGGATATCAAGTAACATTCATGCCAAAACCATTCTACGGCGTAAACGGAAGTGGAATGCACTGTAATCAAAGTTTATTTAAAGACGGTAAAAACATTTTCTATGACCCAGACACTGAAACCCAATTATCACAGGAAGCATTATACTTCATCGGAGGACTATTAAAACACGCACCGGCACTATCTGCAATCTTATCACCAACAGTAAACTCATATAAACGTTTAGTTCCAGGATATGAAGCACCATGTTACATAGCTTACGGACTCAAAAACAGATCCACACTACTAAGAATACCTGCATCACGTGGAATCGGAACAAGAATAGAATGTAGATCAGCAGACCCTTCATGTAACCCTTACCTAGCATTTGCAGTATTACTAGAAGCAGGATTAGACGGAATGGATAATAAACTAGATCCAGGAGAACCAACAGAATTCAATGCATTCCAATACACTCCTGAAGAATTAGCAGAAAAAGGAATAAACACTTTACCAACAAGTTTATGGGAAGCATACCACGCACTTGAAAAAGACGATACTGTAATTAACGCATTAGGAGATTATGTATTCAACCAATTCTACAACATCAAACGTCAAGAATGGGATGATTACAGAGTACAGGTATTCGATTACGAACGTGAAAGATACTTAAACATGTAAACACTACTATAAAACAATAAATAAACTGGGGTGACATATTTTGTAATATACAGATTTCTTTTCAAAATTAAAAATAAAAATATTATAAATCTCCTTTTATCACCCCATTTTTTTTTAAAAATGCATCTTGACATAAATAAACTTCTTTTTTTACAAAAACTCTTTTTAAAAATAGTATAACCTAATTAACATTTTTTGCTAATAAATTTGATGAATAAAACAAGATTAATTACAAAATCATCAACGATAATTAAAAAAAATAGAATATTGAGAAAATAAATCTTTCTCAACAATAAAAACAATTCCAGAAGAATAACTATCTTACTAATGGAACTCCTGTAATATGAGATGCTTCCATAGTTAATGCAACTAAATCTTCTTTCTCTAATTTCTGAATATCTGTATTTCCAGCCTGTTGAGTTAACATTTTTGCTTCTTCAGTCATTACATTAATATAATTTGCAATATGTTCTCCTCCACGTACCGGATCTAATCTACGTCTAAATAATCTATCCTGTGTAGCTATTCCTTTAGGACAAGTTCCCTTACTACAACCCTGACAAACTTTACAACCAAGAGCAATTAATGCTGCTGTTCCAATATATGCAGCATCAGCACCCAATGCTATTGCTTTAGCCACATCAGCACCGGAACGAATACCACCGGCAGCAACAAGACTTACTTCCGTTCTCATATTTATATCTCTAAGAGCATTATCTGCTTCCAATATAGCCTGTATGGTTGGAATACCGGAATGTTCAGTAACTACTTCAGGTCCAGCACCAGTACCTCCCTGCATACCATCAACAACAATTATGTCAGCACCGGCTTTTGCAGCAATTTTAACATCTTGTTCTACACGACCTGATGTGAATTTGACCATAATAGGAATCTTCCAATCAGTAATATCACGTAACTGATTAATTTTCATTCCCAAATCCTCAGGACCTACAATATCCATATGTCTTGCTGGACTTAAAGCATCAGTTCCGACAGGAATATTTCTGATTTTTGCCACTTCAGCAGTAACCTTTTCAGCAAGTAAATGTCCACCCATTCCAGCCTTTGAACCTTGACCTATCTTAATTTCAATAGCTTCAGCATTATTCAAGTAATTTGCAGATACTCCAAATCTTCCTGATGCATATTGTGCTATTAACTTGTCAGCATAATGTCTTTCTTCAGGTAACATTCCTCCTTCACCAGTATTGGTTATTGTTCCGGCAAGTTTTGAACCTCTGGCTAATGCTATTTTTGCCTCTTTACTTATTGCTCCAAAGGACATTGCTCCAATCATGATAGGTGTTGCAATTTTTATAGGATTTTCTGCAAACCTGTCCCCCAGTACAACTTCGGAATTACATGGTTCCCTGTACTTGTCAATTGGAGGTCTAGATACCTGTGCAGGTAATATTGTTAAATCGTCAAATGAAGGTACATGACGAATTGCTCCGCATCCTCTGACCTTATATGTTCCTTCTATGGATTTACGTTTTATTTCCAGCATGGTATAATTAGACCAGATTCCCCTATTCTCATCAGGTAGTGGTGTTACGTATATTGCACTGTTAGGACACATTTCCTCACATATTTTACATCCAACACAGTTTTCCTGGTGTATAGGTTGCGGTTCATCATTGATTATTTCATATACGCCATGAGGGCAGTTACTGTAACAACTGTAACAATGTTTACATAATGATTCTTTAGGATTGTCACATAAATACCAACAACATCCTGGTCGATTATTGTTTCGTTTA
>CAZUHM010000166.1:0-2104 GCA_964620575.1 uncultured Methanobacteriaceae archaeon
CCCCAGAGGGAGTTGTAATATATGCTAACGACTTTAAATTTGACAACCATCAAATGGTTTCACCACCACCTGACTATAGAAGATTCAGAGAAATAGGTAAAAAAGGTGTTAAAGTAGCAATCATGGATACTACTAACATCAAAGAAGTTAAGGAAAGTAAAACTCATTCAGAAAAGATTGCAAGAGACCTCCTGAAAGATGTTCTTAAAGGACCATTGGAAGAAAGAAAAGGATTGATTGTAACAACATTCTCAAGTCACATTGAAAGAATTCAGGCAATCACTAAGATAGCTGAAAGAAGCAGAAGAAAAGTATTATTACTGGGACGAAGTATGGAAAGATACTGTTCAATAGCAGAATCATTAGGAATACTAAATCTTCCAAGAAACGTAAGCATATACGGTAACTCCAAATCAATTAACAAAGCACTTGCAAGAGCAAATGATAACAGAACAAAATACATGTTAATTGTAACAGGACACCAGGGAGAACCTGATGCATTACTTCCTAGAATAGCAAATAATAAAACAAACTTTGAAATCAAGCCGGGAGATAATGTAATATTTTCAGCAACAACAATTCCTAACCCAATAAACCTAGCTAATAGGGATTTATTAAACAGAAGACTAAAAGAAAAAGGTGCAAGAATATACAACAACGTTCACGTTTCAGGACACGCAGGTCCGGAAGACCTGAGGGACTTTATTAGAATGTTGAACCCACAGCACTTAATACCATCACACGGTGATTTAAGTCATTTAGCAGCATTTGTAGAATTAGCAGAAGAAGAAGGATATAAGTTAGGAAATGATGTTCACATACTAAGAAATGGACAAGCTCAAGTATTTAATAGGTGATTATAATGGATGTATTGGAAATTTTGAAAACATACTCAGAAGATGTAGATGTAGTAATTGATGAAGCATTAAGCACATTAGAACCAGAAGATTTAAAAGATGCATCTGCTCATTTAATTAAAGCCGGAGGAAAAAAATTCAGACCAGCTCTAACAGTACTAAGTTGTCAGGCAGTTGGTGGAGATACAGAAAAAGCATATAAGGCAGCAGCTTCACTGGAATTAATTCACACATTCAGTCTTATACATGATGATATAATGGACAATGATGATACAAGACGTGGAATGAAAGCAGTACACAAAATCTGGGGAGAACCCTTAGCAATATTGGCTGGTGACACATTATTTGCAAAAGCATATGAAACAATCATTAAAACAGCCGATGACAACATCGCATATGAAAGGGCAATTGATGCTCTACGTGTACTTGTAGACTCATGTATTAAAATATGTGAAGGTCAGGCACTTGACATGTCATTTGAAGACACTTATGAAGTTTCACAAGATGAATACATGAACATGATCTACAAAAAAACTGGAGCTCTAATTACCGGCGCTACAGCTGCAGGCGCAATAATTGGTGGAGCAACATCCGTACAAATCAAAGCATTACAGGAATATGGACGTAATGTAGGACTAGCATTCCAGATACAGGATGATTATATAGACCTTACTGGTGACGAATCCATTGGTAAACCGGTTGGAAGTGACCTTGTAGAAGGTAAAAAAACAATCATGGTATTATATGCTCTTGAAAAAGCAAACCAGGAAGATCATGACAGGCTCATAGAACTGCTTGAAACAAATGATGAAAGTATCATACCAGAAGCAATGGATTTACTTAACAAGTATGGTGCAATACAATATGCTAGAACAGTTGCATATGATTGTGTGATTAAAGCTAAAGAATCATTAGGATTTATTCCGGATTCAGAAGCAAAAGATGCATTAATGAAATTGGCTGACTTTGTATTTACAAGAAAAGCTTAAAATCATTTTTCTTAACCTCCTTTCATTCTTACCTATTTTTTGGATTAACTTTATTAACTTCAATCTAACATAATAATATTATAAATTTTTAGGAGACAAAAACATATGTTAGATAAAAAGATGGAACAAGCATTAAACGACCAATTAAACGCAGAAATGCAATCAGGATATTTATACTTATCAATGGCAACATACTTTGAAGACAACGATTTACCAGGATTCGGAAACTCACTTAGAGTACATGCAGAAGAAGAATAA
>CAZUHM010000166.1:2114-3339 GCA_964620575.1 uncultured Methanobacteriaceae archaeon
TTAGAACATGCAATGAGATTCTATGACTACATCTTAAGAAAAGGTGGAAGTGTAGTACTACAAGCAATTGATGAACCAAAAAGAGAATGGAAAGACACAGTAGAAGTATATGAAGAAATTCAGGCACACGAAGAATTAGTAACATCTTTAATTCATGATCTGGTTGACTTAAGTATAGAACTCAAAGATCATGCAACAAACCAGTTCTTACTCTGGTTTGTAGAAGAACAGGTTGAAGAAGAAGAACTTGCAGCAGAAGACCTTAGAAAAGTAAGAATGGCAGTAGATGCACCACAACTTTTATACTTACTTGATAAAGAATATGGTGAATTTACCGGCGAAGAAGAAGATGAAGAAGAATAAGTTTTCTTCTATTTTAATATTTTTTTATTTTATTTTTATTTTAACTTTTTTAATTATTCTTTTTGATTTTTTATTCTATTTTTAATAATTTTTTAGTCTATAATTAAATTTAATATAATTTGAATTTCAAATAATAACTTAGTTAAGGTGACTCCTATGAAATATGATTTTGATGAAAGTATAACCACTATGCTGGATGATAATGATTTTGTGACATCTTATCATTTTGATTTGGATAGTGGATTTGGACAAATGAATTATTATCATTTATTTGATGGTATTGATTTAGTCTATAATGACTTTAATGCTGATAATTGTGACCAAATTGATAATAGTGTGGATTATGATAATTTTTTAATTATTAATCATTGCAATAGGGGAAGATTTGAAACAGTTTTCAATGATAAATATATGTATTTGTCTGAGGGGGACTTGGTTTTTTCTATTGGTTCCAATAGGTATATGCATGAATTTCCATTAGGTTATTATAATGGTTTTCAAATATCTATTGATTTAAATCTTGCTCAGACTAGTATTGATAAGGTAATTGGTCAGAATATTATTAATCTTCAGGATTTAGTTAGTAAAATTAGAGATCATGGTTCTTTTGTTATTATTCGTTCTAATAGGGAAATAGAGCATGTTATCAGTGAATTGTATAATGTGGATGAAAACATTAAAGAGGGTTACTATAAATTAAAGGTTATGGAATTATTGTTATTTCTTAAGAATTCTACAATTAAGAATGTTGACGAGGAGTTTCCTACTTTAAAAGCAGAAAATGTTAAGATAATTAGGCTCTATTGTAATCCTACTTATTTTATTAAAATGTATTACAATTGATTAATTAATCATATGATTG
>CAZUHM010000167.1:0-3335 GCA_964620575.1 uncultured Methanobacteriaceae archaeon
CATCTATAATAAAAGTTTGGTTAATTACTATACATAATATAATATTATCAGTAAATTCTTTCTTAAAAATTAATATTTTTTCTAAAAAAAAGTATTGTGAAGGATAGATTAACTATTCTCCTTCAAATATTTGGTCAATCATCCATTCAGGTTCAAATTCCATTAAATCATCATATGATTGACCCGTACCGATGAATAATATTGGTTTGTTAATAACGTGTCCTATGGATATTGCTGCTCCACCTTTTGCATCTGCATCAGCCTTTGTTAGAATAATACCATCAATTGTTATAACTTCATTGAATTTGGATGCCTGTTCTGTTGCATCATTACCCATTAATGCATCTCCGACATATAATACAATGTCAGGTTTTGAAACTCTTTTTATCTTTTTCATTTCATCCATAAGGTTTGTGTTAGTTTGCATACGTCCAGAAGTATCTATTAGAACCACGTCTTTGCCTGTTGCTCTTGCATGTTCAACTGCATCATATGCAACAGCTGCTGGATCTGAATTTCTTTCGTGTTTGATAATTTTAAGGTTTAGGTTGTTTGCATGGTGTTCTAGCTGTTCAATAGCTCCTGCTCTGAACGTATCTGATGCACCAAATACTGATGAATATCCGTGTTTTTCAAGGTATTTTGCCATTTTAGCGATAGTTGTTGTTTTTCCAGTACCGTTAATACCTACAAACATGATTTTGTATGGTTCTCCTTTTTGTTTGGATGATTCTATGTCACCTAATAAATCGTAGTAACCGTTGTCTATTATCTCTGTAATAGCCTTTTTAAGTGCGTTTGTTGTGAAGAGTTCCATGTCTCCTCTTCTTCTAATTTTTCTTCCTACAAGGTCTTCTTTTACGGATTCAACTATTCTTTCAGCAACATCAAATGCTACATCTCCTTCAATTAATGAAAATTCAAGTTCTTCAAGAATTTCTTCAATATCTTCCTCTTTAATAGTTTTCTTTGTTATGAAAGAGAAAGCTCCACCTTTATCAACTTCATCTTCATATTTTGGAGTTTTTTCTTTTGTTTTGGATGTTTCTTCTTCTGTAGATTCTTCACTGGTTTTTTCTTCTTTTTTATTTCTTTTAAGGAATCCGAATCTACTTTTCTTCTCTTCTTCTTTTTCTTCTTCAACACTATCTTCAGCAATCTCTTCAACACTTTCTTCTTCAGTTTCTACAGTTTCTTCTTCATCAGAAACAGTTTCTTCGATAGTTTCCTCTTCAACATCTTCAACTACTTCTTCTTCTTCACTAGTTTCCTCTGTATCGAAATGATGTTCTTCTTTACTGCTTCCACGTTTTAAAAATCCGAACAATCCTTTCTTCTCTTTTTTGGATTCCTCTGTCTGTTCTTCTACTACTTCTTCTTCAGCAGTTTCTTCTTCTACTACTTCCTCTTCAATAGTTTCCTCTTCAACTTCTTCCTCTTTTATAACTTCTTCTGTTGTTTCTTCTTCGGAAGTTGTTTCTTCAGGAGCTGTTTCTTCAGTTTCTTCTTCTGATGGTGTATGTTCTTCAACATTTTCTTCCAGTTTATTATCGGAGTATTTGTCTTCTATTGATTGAAGATCTAATTCTAGTTCGTCTAATTCTTGACTTATTTGTGATGGTTCTAATTCTTCTTCAGGTATACTGTCAGATGCATCCTTAATGGTTTTTTTGAGTTTCTTTCTAAGTGAATCAAACAAGCTTTTCACAATCCTTTAAAATTTTATGATTTTATTGTTTATTATTTATGTAATTCATTAGTAAAATAGATGATTATAGTCTCTTTATATTCTTGTAAGAATTAATTCTAGGGTACTTATTTCATATTGTGATTGTTCATGAAAAATATACGAATTATGTAAGGTTTGAAAATTAAAAATAGTTTATTTTTGTCCAGTATTTTTATTTGAACTTAACCATTAAAATTATTACTTTTATAAATATTTGTATCAAATATATATCATATCATCAGAGTATAGTTTTTTTTAATATATCATCTTTAAAATGAAAGATGTCTTTTATAATTTTATCAGTTTAAACAATAAATATAAAATAATATCCGATAACTATAATTTAATACAATTAAATAATTTTTAAAAAAAGTCTTTTTTTTTGGGGTGATGAAAAATAAAGAAGGTAGAATTCAAGAGTAATCTATTGTACTCCTTGTTCTTTCATTAACCTTTCCACTTCTGGTCTTCTCTGTGTAATGTAATCATTAATTTTCTGTAACTGTTCGGTTAATGATTTGATTAATTTTTCCACTTCTTCTTTGTCATTTTTAAGAGTTTCTTCAGTCTCTTCTCTGCTTCTTTTGATAGCTACATCAGAACCTACACCAACAATGATGTCATCGGATTTGAGTTCTGTTGTAATGAAACATCCTGCACCAATAGGTATGAGAGTTTCTTTCCCAACTGCCCCTTCAATACCTTTTACAGCTTCCTGTGCAGAACGAATATCATTTAGTGAAACATTTAACTGTTCAATCTGTTGGGATATTGTTTCACCCTGCTGTTGTAACTGATTTAATTCGTTTACCATTTTTTCTAGTTTTTGTCTGTCTTCCATTGGGATACTCTCCTCTGTTCATGGTTCTTGACAAAGTTTATAATAAACTTTTTACGATAGGGTCAGTTACTTCGTCTGCTGATATTTCGGAAATTTCGTCGAAGACAATTTGATCTCTGTTTAATCTATGTTGACTACCGAATTCAGAATATAATTTTTCCTGAATGTCTTCTTCTTTAATTCCTTTTAATTCTCTTGTGAATTTTTTTGATTTATCAACATCTAATAATTTTCCTTTTACTCTAAATATTTTTGTTTTCATAATGATCCCTCAAATAAGTTGAATACTTGATCAATCCTTGCTAGTTCGGGTCCTGTAGTTTTGTTTCCTACAATGACTCCGTTTGAATTTGCAATGATACATGCTCCTACGAGTTTAACTCCACGGTTAACTGTACCAATTTCTGCAGGTACTCCCAATACTTCTTCAACTAAATCTAGTTCTTCTTCTGTTGCATCAGGATGAACTAAGGCACCTTTGTTTGTTGCTGCAATTGTTGAACCAACAATATCTAATCCAGCAATGGTGCTTTCTACAATTTCCACGTCTAAAGTATTTTCAATGATTTTTTTTGCATCACTTGACAAGTCTGGATTTACAATTGCTCCATTATCATTAGCTACAATAATATTTCCTATTGCAGTTAATTTATCTGGTATTATTTCTACGTTAATATCATGTTCACTTAGTATATCTAATTCATGTGAAAAGACATATGGTGATACAAGTAGACCGTTAGAATTTCCAGCCATTAATGCTCCTGC
>CAZUHM010000168.1:0-3261 GCA_964620575.1 uncultured Methanobacteriaceae archaeon
CTTTCGACATCATTATCGATTGGGAAGAAAAAGGTTGGAATTACATTATCACAAATGAATTAATTTTAAGACTTGATCTTTTAACTATTCAGAAAATCATTTACCTTATAATGCAGAAAGAAAATACAAGACCTGGATTTTTAGGTAAACTTATGGAAGATGGTACAGTTCTTACAATTCTTAGAAGATTGAAAGAAATCCGAGATATAAATGAAAGTGAAATTACTGATTTATACTCACCTTATGCTAAACTTAAATGTTGTCCGATACATGACCCTGATTTCTATGCTGAGAAAGAAAAAGAAATGGAAGGTTTAGTAACCAGACAATCTGAAGAGTTTTCCGAAGACGAATTGAACGTAAAATAGATTCGTTCTATTTTCACCCCCATAAATCTTTTTTTAGGATAATTTACGTTTTTTTACAAGATTATTATATAATTTTTATCAATTTGAAATACTTCAAGTAACACATAAGCTTTTTTTACGGATTTTTATTAAAAAATAGTGTGTATTACATATTCTTTGAATATAATATAAAAGAGTATTACTTTGTTAAGAAAAATAAGGGATGTACTCTTAGAAATAGAATAATATAAATAACCCCAAAAATAAATTAAATAATATAATTCATAATAAATTATAAAAAAGTAATACCATATGTGTTGAAAGCAAAAACAGATATTTGAAAGAGAAAAATACAACTGCATCAATCCCAATACCATATAATAATAAATATCAAAATATTACCAATTAAAGTAAAAATATATTAAATTCAGAATCAAGAATCATATTTTATTGATTAGGTTTCCATTAGATTTTTAAACTATTTTTAATACTATTAGTTACATAATATTATTTATCAAAATTAAGGAGGTTTATTATGGTAGGCATTAATGAATTAACTCAACAAGAATTATTATCCAGCAAAGACAGTATTCTTCATAACGTTGACAGTAGAATAAAATTAATCGTTCTGGTCATGATAATCTTATTTGCCGTTACTTCATCAAATTACATAGTATTTATAGTACTTGAAGTATATTTGCTACTGTTAATCTATATCAGCCAAATATCAGTCAAAGATGCACTGATGAGAGTTTTACTGATACTGCCTTTCGGATTTTTCATTGCAATATTTCAACCATTTATACAACAGGGTTATGTATTATACACATTACCGTTCGGACTGAAAATCACATTACAGGGAATATTATTTGCAGAACTGCTGCTTGCAAGACTAGTAATAAGTATAACATCAATAGTTCTTTTCTCTTACATTACACCAATGAAAGATATTGCTGAAGCTTTCAGAAGACTACATATGCCAAACGAATTTGCAATGATATTTTCATTATTTGTAAGATTCATATTTTTATTCTACGACGAATTACAAAGCATAAGACAAGCACAAGCAAGCAGATGCTTTTCACTATCAAATAAAACTCCATATACCTGGAAATTAAAACAAGTGGGATATCTCTTCCTCATGATGTTTCTTAAAGCATACGAACGTGGAGAAAAAGTATACGAAAGCATGGCCAGCAGAGGATACAATACCAACAGTAAAATATATTACTCAAAAGAAGGATTATCCAGAAACAGCATATTATACCTTGCAATCCCAATACTGATTATCATCACTTTGATATTATTAGAATACTTCCACTTCATATAACCTTCTACTTTTTTTATCATTAATTTTTAAAATTTTCACGAAAAAAGACCAATACTATTTTAACAGAGTAACAACATATACTATAATAGTTATAATTACTGATAATATTTTTAGAAGATTATTTTATCAATAACAAAAATCTACACTTGGTGAATAATATGGATGCCATAATAAAAATAGACGATATCAAAGTTAAAGAATGGGAAAAAGAAAAAATAGAATTTGAAGTAACAGACGAAGAAGGAAACCCATTAAGTGGAAGAATCGCAGTAAAAATCAATCAACAAACAAAGTTCAACACCAAAATTCAAAATGGAAAATTCTCACAATTAGTAGACTTCAGCAGTTTCCACGAACCAGAATATTCATTAGACATTATTTATGGTGGAAGTGATGAATGCGCTCCAGCAATGAAAAGTGTTAAAATAATCATTGAAAAAGCAGAACCAATTTTTATATCAATTAGTGAATTACAAAATGCATGTTACAGATTAAATAGATGGATAGAAGCTAATAAAAAAGTTCCTGGAAAAATATTAATTAATAAGCAGGAAGTAACAATCGGTAACTTATTTAATCTATTAGTTTCAGCAGTAAATAAACTAAATGCAAAAGATACAAGTGATTTAGAACTTAAATGGGTTCAGAGTCCTTCAATTTCCAGTGAAACAATAACAGAAAGTGCTTTACTCAGCAATGAAGAATACATGAAAATTACTGAAAACGTTTCAACAGAATTAACTGAAAATAAAATATGCCCTGGTTTTGTTGAAACGGAAAGTGGAAAAATTGGTTTTATGAACCTTATCTATATTTATTCCACAATAATTACAAACAGTTCACAGGAAAACGGTTTATTATCAGGTGTTTATATAAAACCTTGGAAAGAAGTAGTTGCATAGATTAACTACTTATTCTTCTCTTTTTTTAGAAATTTAAAAAAAACCAGCATGGTTTCTTACTCAAATACTTCGTTTTGAGGAAGATAATCACATAAATGTATTTTTTCTTCAATTGGATCTAACTGAAAGACCAATATCTTATTATTTACTTCAATCCACTTAAAATTTTGTAATGGTTTGTCAAACGTGTTAAATCTAGATCTATGATTCATCAGTATAGATGCCATTTTTTTCATTTCTTCTATTTTTTTAGCAAACATTGTATATTCCTTGAAATTAACACTTCGTATTCTTTCCAATTTTTTTTCCAAATCCCTTTCCATGGTTATCTGATATGACATTTTTCAGTTCCTCCGTCATTATTATTTTATATTGTTTAATTATACATCCAACAAATTCATTATATTTAAACAATGATTAATAGGTAAATAGATTATAATAAAAAGTAATAAATATTAAAACATGATAATTTATATTAGACATCAAACCAGTATTTTCCTTATACATTTATCTATCCAAATAAATATAAATAACTATGCACAGATTATGTTCCACAAACAATAAAAAGCAATAAAAACAAAGTATTATATTATACAAAAAATTATTTAATAAAAGAAAAATGGTGTGAAAAATATGTCAGCAGCTGAAGATAGAATTAAACAAATAGAAGAGGAAATTAAGA
>CAZUHM010000169.1:0-3260 GCA_964620575.1 uncultured Methanobacteriaceae archaeon
AAACTATAAAAAAAATATAAAAGTATTAAAAAAGATAATTTATGCCAACACTCCATTTATCAAAAAATTAATAAAAAAAAGTTAAATATTAGAAGGGTCAGTTATTTCTCCAGTTATGGCTGAAGCAGCAACAACAGCAGGATTTGATAAGTAAACATAAGATTTGGCACTGCCCATCCGTCCTAAGAAATTTCTGTTGGTTGTTGAAATGCAAGTCATATCATCGGTCATAACACCCATATGTGCTCCCAAACAAGGACCACAGCCAGGATTACAGACAATAGCATTAGATTCAAGGAAAATTTGAATAATGCCGTTTTCAATAGCATCTTGATAAATTTTACGTGAAGCAGGGAAAACTAAAAGCTGAACGTCTTCATGAACTTTATGACCCTCCAAAATTTCAGCAGCCTGAAGAAGATCTTCATATCTTCCATTGGTACAAGAACCAAGAACGGCCTGGTTAATGCTGGTTCCTTCAACCTTATCCACATCTTCAACGTTATCAACATTATGAGGACAGGCAACTTGAGGCCTTAAATCATCAACATCAAAATCATATACCTTCTCATACTCGGCATTTTTATCAGGAGTGGTAATGGTATAATTTTTTATTCCCCTTTGAGCCAGATATTTCTTAGTACTATCATTCGGTATCATGATACCATTCTTGGCACCACATTCGATAACCATGTTGGTCATAGTCATTCGTGCATCAACAGACATATTATCAATAGTTTCTCCATGGAATTCCAAACTCTTATATGTTCCACCATAAGAACCTAACTCTTTAATAATATTAAGTATCAAATCCTTGGAATAAACATGCTCCTGTAATGAACCATTCACATTAATTTTCAATGATTCCGGAACGTTAAACCAGGTTTTTCCCGTTGCATAAACCATTGCCAAATCGGTAGCACCAAGTCCTGTTGAGAAAGCTCCAAAAGCACCATAGGTACAGGTATGTGAATCAGCACCAACTATTACCGAGGAAGGTTTAACATGTCCCTCCTGAGGAAGAACCTGATGACAAATACCTTCACCCTGCTTGTAGATGTTGGTTATTCCCTGCTTTTTAGCAAAGTCCCTGACAACCTGTTGAAATTCTGCCGAACCCATAGTGTTTGCAGGAACATTATGGTCAAATACCAGAACAATCTTATTCGGATCCCATACCTTATCGGCCAATCTTTCAAAAACCTTGATTGTAGGAGGGCTAGTACCATCATGACTCATAGCAACATCAATATCTGCACTTATAGTGTCACCTGGACTAACTTCCTCCCGATTTGAAGCTTTTGCCAAAATCTTTTCACTTATATTCATTTAAATCATCATCTTTGAATGTTTGCTTTTAATAATATTTCATCAAATTTTTCGTTTGTGATGATAAATCCCTTTTCACGTTCTTCTTTAACAAGGCAAACAATTTCTAACAATTTCTCATCATCTACTTTGATGTTTAATGAGTCCAATTTTTCTTCAATTGCTGCTTTACCTGAGTGTTTTCCAAGAACTATCTGTCTTTTTGTTCCAATCATTTCCGGTAAGAATGGCTCGTAAGTGAATGGATCCTTTACAATAGCATCAACATGTATTCCTGATTCATGTCTGAAGACATTGTTTCCAACAATTGCCTTACTGTCCGGAATAGGAATTTCACTGTATTTTGACACAAGTTGTGATAGTTCAGAAATTACTTCTGTATTAAAACCTAAATCCTTGTTATATAATAATTTCAATGCCATAATAAGTTCTTCTAAAGATGCATTTCCTGCTCGTTCACCTATACCATTTACTGTGGTTGATATGGATGAAGCCCCTTCAAACAGTCCTGCAATGGAATTTGCTACAGCAAATCCGAAGTCGTTATGACAATGTAATGCAATGTCCAGATCGATTTCTTTTCGAATATTTCTAACTAAATGTTGCATGGCATATGGATTAATGGAACCTGTTGTGTCAGCTATGTGTATTCTATCTGCCTTATGTTCCTGTGCCTGTTTGTAAATTTCTATTAGTTTCGGTAATTCTGTACGTGTAGCATCTTCTGCTGAAAAAGCTACAAACAATCCATGATCTTTTCCATAATCCACTGCATCCATACAGATTTCATTAATTTCTTCTCGTGGCTTGTTCATTTTCACTTTCAAATGTAAATCAGATAAACCCATGAAAGTAATTATTCCATCTACATCAGAATCTAATGCAGCATCAATATCTTCTCTTTTTGTTCTAGTCAAACATATAATATTGGCATCTAATCCTTCATTGGCTATGGTTTTCACGGCTTTTTTCTCATTTTCAGAGACTATAGGAAAACCTGCTTCAATTTGGGTTATGCCCAGTTCATCAAGTTTATGAGCTATTTCCAACTTTTCTTCCAATGTAAAACATACACCTGGCGTCTGTTCTCCATCTCTAAGTGTTGTATCATATATATTGATTTTATCAGGTAGATTGTATTCTACTTCCTCATTATATATACTCACGAATCTATCCTTAATTTTAGATTCCCCCTCATATAGTTTACATATTGCTAATCAGAAATAGTAAACGAGTATATTCTCTTTAATAAATTAGTTATGTATTTAGTAAAATAATTTTATAAAGTATACAATTATATTGATTTTATTAATTAATAATATTTGTCTTATTTTCTTTCAAGTAACTCTAGATAAGAGGTCTTCTCAAAACCGTCATTTATACCTAATTTGTTAAAAATTTCAAATATTTTATCTTGAATATTATCAATATCTTCTTCGTTATCTGTTACATATTCTATTTCCATATAATATCCTAATTCTTTAAGTTTATCAACAGTTATCGTGTATTCTTCATAATTGAATATTCTACGTACCTTGTTTACAATAGCGGAAGGACGATAACCTAAACTGATAAGTATTTCGGTCATGTTTTCTTTATTGTCGATTGTAACTTCCACTTCTTTTCTTGTTTTACTTTCCGTATTTAATTTGGGTCCCTTATATGTAAGAATATTAATGAAATCATCACCATCAGGAATTTCTCTAATTCTTAATGCTTCATCACTTTCTCTAAAATCTTTGTTTTCTCCATTGAAATATATGTCTCTTTGTATTTCGCTATGGGAATATGTTCCACCCAATTCTTTAATCTTTTCAAATGCTGTTTTAGGGTCTTGAATTTTAGCTTTAATTTCAACTTCTATCATATAAAACACAAAATTTCTTTTTTTATAGATTATATGATAATTATACTATTTAATTGATAGGTAT
>CAZUHM010000170.1:0-3256 GCA_964620575.1 uncultured Methanobacteriaceae archaeon
TAAAAACGGATACTGTGATTAAATGGGATGTTTATACTCCTTATTATAATGGAAAAAAAATGGAAGAAACATGTAGAAACATTATTATAAAAGACAGAAAATCCTTGATATACTCCAGAAGATTATAAAACATACATTAAATTAAGTGAAATTGAATACTCAGATGAATTTGATATTACGAATTAAAAAAAACAATCGCTACATTATTTGAGAAAATTAAGGAAAATAATTGGTCAAACATTCTTAAATTCAATACATACATTCATTGTAGTTAACCAAAAAATTTTCTTGTTCGAAGACAAATCAAGATTTCTCTTAATATTGAATATTATTTAATCAGTACAATTAAATAAAAATTAGTATTTAGACTACATATTTTTAAACATTTTGTAAATAATTCTAAATTAATAAAATAATATAACAGCACTTTGTAGCATTTTATTACATTATGAGTACTAATTTGTGTGGTTAGGTATAAAATTATTTTAAGAACATTAATAATTGATTAAATAAACTTGGATGAAAAAGATCATATGGGAAAAAAAAAACGGTTTTTCTTATTAAACTATCGGAAAAAATTGTTATTAATGAAATATGTAGTAAAATGCAAAAAAATAAAATGAATGATAATCTAGAAAGAGTGTTAGGAAAATTTAAAAAAAGGAGTTTAATTTAATGTCAAATTACTTGTTAAGTTTTATTATACCTGTTTATAATAATGAATCTACTTTAAACAGGACATTTA
Organism: uncultured Methanobacteriaceae archaeon; assembly: GCA_964620575.1. GTDB lineage: Archaea > Methanobacteriota > Methanobacteria > Methanobacteriales > Methanobacteriaceae > Methanosphaera. The sequence goes on from CAZUHM010000170.1 coordinate 746, forward strand.
ATTCAATTTTTAATCAGTCAATTGGTTTTAATAATTTGGAAGTTGTTTTTATTGATGATAAATCTACCGATAATTCAAAATCAATATTAAAAAATTTTGAAAAGAAATATGAAAACTGTAAATGTATATGTTTAGAAGAAAATACTGGTACTCCTAATATTCCTAGAAATATTGGAATTAAAAGTGCATCAAGCGAATATGTGCTGTTTTTAGATGCTGATGATTATGTTGACATAGATTTCTGTAAAATATTGTACGAAAAAATAGTTCAGACAAATAGAGATGTTGTCAGCTGTTCTTATAATGAAGTTTTTGGTGATACAAAAAAACCGAGAGAGGAAATTTTTCAAAAGGAAGTCATAATAAATCCTTTGAAGTGTGAAAAATATCTAAAAAGAGGAAAAGATTGGTGGATGCCTTGGGATAAAATTTATCGACGCTCTTTTTTGATAGAAAATAATATATATTTCCCTGAAAAAGTTTTAGCTGAAGATGTGATTTTTAATTTAAAAATTCTATTAATTGTTGAGGACATTTTATTTATTAATCAATATCATGGATATGATTGGATTATTTATGATGATTCTGAAAAAAAATCTCTTTCCCATGAAGTAAATATTGAAATGATTAATAAATTTTTAGAGGGTTATCAAATCATTTTTAATATGTTGAAGGATAAAGAAGAAGTATTAAAAATTTTATCTGAAGAATTTATTTCATCATTATATTTTGATTTTTGTAAATTAAACTCTGATAAAAAGTCTAAAATTGATATTTTAAATAGAATATTGAAATTAGAAAAAAGTATCGAAATAAAATTGGTGTTTAATAAAGTTTATTATAAAATATTCCACTACTTATTATATAAAAAGTTGTTTAACTTGCTAATGATTTATTCTAAAATATTGTATTTGTTAATTATTTTAAAAAATCTTTGATATTAGAGTTATTAAAAATTTTTTGAACAAAAAAAATAATATATTCTTTTAAGAATTGTAAAATTACATTAATTATACTTTTCTGGGGATATCTCTAATGAGGTTAAAACTAATGAAAAATAATATGAAAAATATTTAAAATTTTTCTAATTATATCTTCTCTTCATTTGAAATATTCTAGACATATTGTAGGTAGATTGAAATGTTTTTTCTAATTCATTTATTGAAATTGGATTCATTTGATCACCATATCAATAATATTACTTGTTTTATAAAGAATTTTTCTCTTTTTTACAAATTATTTAATATTTTCTTTTATATAATAATATTTAATAAGATTTATAAGGGATTTTATATGAAAGTAATTGGTATTGTTGGTAGTCCTAGAGCCAATGGTAACACTGAGTTTATGGTTAAGACTACTTTGGAAAAAATTGAATCTGAAAATATTGAAACCGAGTTAATTACACTCTATGATAAGGATATTAATTTCTGTGTCGGGTGTGATGCCTGTAAAAAAAGTAATGAGTGTGTTATCGATGATGACATGGCTGAACTTACTGAGAAAGTTAAGGAAGCTGATGGTATTATCATGAGTAGTCCGGTTTATTTTGGTGATATGACCGGTCTTGCTAAAACATTCATTGACAGGCTCAGGCCACTTCGTAACGTTCATTCATTTAAATACAAGGTTTGTGGAGCAATTTCTACTGGTGGTTTCCGTAACGGTGGTCAGGAAACTACTATTCACAGTATCTATGATTTCTTCCTGATTCAAGGAGGTATTGTTGTTGGTGATGACAGGCCTACTGCTCATTACGGTGCTACTGGTGTTGGTGATACCAGCAAGGACGAAGTTGCACTTGAAACATGCAATCATTTAGCAACCCGTATGGTAGACGTATTAAAGAAAATAAACGGAAGATAACATGTCAAAAAAGCATTTTCTAGCCAGAAAAACTACAAGAATATATCTAGAAAGCTATTTTATGGTAATGTTTCTTGTTTATTTGTTTCCTATTGTTTATATGTTAATTGTTTCCAAAAATGCTGTGTTTTTTGGTGCCAATATTTTATTCTTTGAGTTGAATTTGTTTTTTTCATTGGTATTACTTATTTACACTTATTTTACGCGTGATGAAAATGACAACTGGAATATGTTCTTATGGTACTTTGTATTAACTTTGATATTTTTGGTTAGCAGTATGCTTATTTTAGGTGGAAACTTGTACATCTGATTATAAGTATATCAACTATATTTAACATATAACATAATAGTAATACATTTACTTATAAAATAACTAAAGGATTAACATAGTATGACTAGAGAAGATATTCCACCAATTACGAGCGATATTTACATTATTTTATCTTGTTATAACGAGGAAGATACTCTGGAAGAAGTAGTTACAGGCCTTGTTGAACGTGGCTTCAAGGTTCTGATTATAGATGATGGATCTAAAGATAACAGTCCAATAATTGCAAGAAAGCTTGTTAAGAAATTTGCTCCAAACGTCTATCATTATCGCCATATCATTAATGTGGGTCTTGGTGGTGCAATTAAAACAGGTAT
>CAZUHM010000171.1:0-3248 GCA_964620575.1 uncultured Methanobacteriaceae archaeon
ATACTGAAATTGAAGTATATAAAAAAACTTTATTGGATAAAAATACTGAAATTGAAGTATATAAAAAAACTTTATTGGATAAAAATACTGAAATTGACTTTTTAAAAAGAGAAATTATTCATGATTACAATGAAATTGAAGAATATAAGAAATTTGTATTAGATAAAAATTCGGAAATTGACTTTTTAAAAAGTCAAAATGATCTTAATTTGTCTAACTTAAAAGATAAAAATAATTCTATAAAATATTATGAAGAAACTATTAGTAATCAACAAGTTGAAATTAGTTATATTAAAAATAGAACTTTTTTCAATAAATTTTCATTATTTTCTTATTTGTATTTAATTATCAAATCAAAGCCATATGAGTTATTATTAAATTTAAAACTTTATAAATTACTTAAAAAGTCAAAATGTTTTAATATAGGATTTTATTTAAATAACAACAAAGATGTTCTGGAAAGCAAATGGATTAACTATCATTCACCAGAATTACATTATGTTATTTTTGGATTTGATGAAAAACGTAAAATTAATAAAAAATTAGAGGATATAACCTCAAAAAAGGAGATTTTAGAATATATTAAATGTGAATAGATTGATGAGATTTTACATAGTTTTTTTTTAAATATAATCAAGAACATAAATATTGATAAGAAGTTTTTACAATGTTTATCATAATAAATAAAACCACAAGTTAATTTAATCAAATATGTGCCTCATAAAAAATTTCTATGGGAGCATGTAAGTATGAAATTGAAATAAAAATTATAAAAATTAGTTTTTATTCAATCATGTTATAAATTAGTACTTTGGAAGAAGTTGTAGTGTTGTTGGAATTTCTATACTATGCTTTTAGTGGTTAAATAGGGGAATGAAGAATGATTAAGTTCACGTAGTCCACGAAAAGGAAATGTAGACCATCAAATAATCGATTCGGACAAAATCCAATTGAAAGAAACTATGTTAAATACAGAATATTTAACAGCTCAAATTTCATGAAATTTTTATATTATTACAGTATGAAACAAACAAGGATCATAGCACATCAATTAGGATTCTTTTATTCTAAACCATATCCACGTTATGATAAAATACCAATCGATGCATAACTTCAGTTAAAAAAAAACTAGAGGAATAGACATGAATTATTTAATTCTTGGATTTGGTGATTATATAGTAGACAAAATCTACCAAATTATTGAAGAATCTGCAAATAACTGGAGAAAAAAATAGAGTAAAATGCAATTCAGAAAAATACAGAACAAATATTATTTGTTTCTAAGTAAAAAAAAGTAAATCATGGATTAATTTCATAAATAATTCAAAAATCGTGCTTATGAACAATTCATGATAAATATAAGAGAATAGATGTTAATAACAACAAATTTGAAATTTTAAAAACTATGCACTATATAACGAAAATCTATTAGAATATAACAAATTTTCTTCTATAAAAAAAAACTAAAATCAATAGAATGAATTAGAATCAAAAATAAAAAATAAGTTTCAAACTAAAAACTTAACAGAAGAAGAGCTAATTCATACATTACAATTAGACATCAATAAAATTAATATAGAATATGATGATTTTAAAAAAGAAACAGAACAACAAATGCTCCGAAGTTGAAAAAATATATTATAGATCAATTACCAAAAAAATAAATAATTATATATTAGACAGTTACAGGATACATAAATCCAATATATTCCAAAAAGCTTGCTAAATAGTTATATAAAGATAATTTTTTTTACTGCCGTAATCTCCACACTTAAATCCAATAGAACAATATGAAAATCAGTTAAAAGAGTAGTTCAATAACTTATATTCAATCATTTCAAAACTATTTTTTAGTATATTCTATGGAGAAACTTTTCGAGAAAAATAAATAGCAATGCTTTTTTTCACAACTTATAATAATTTTAAGTATTAAAAGTATCATTATGAAAGGTTATAAATTAGCTACTGATACATGGGATGATGAAGAGTTTAAAGCAATTAAAAGAGTAATTGATAGTAACAGGTTTACTTGCAGTAGTGAAGTAGAACTTTTTGAAAATGAATTTGCAAATTATTTTAATAGTAATCACGCTACGATGGTTAATTCAGGTTCTTCTGCTAACTTAATTGCTATTGCTTCATTAATTTATTCTGAAAATTATGATTTAAATGTGGGTGATGAAGTCATTGTACCTGCTGTTTCTTGGGCAACTACATATACAGTTCTTTATCAGCATGGTTTAAAGCTTCGTTTCGTTGATATAGATTTGGATACTTTTAATTTGAATTTGGATGAAGTGGAAAAAGCCATTACAGATAAAACTAGAGCTATTTTTGCCGTAAATCTCTTGGGTAATCCTAATGATTTTGAGAGATTATTGGAAATTTGTGAAAAACATGAACTTATTTTGATTGAAGATAATTGTGAATCTATGGGTGCTAAATATCACGATAGATATACAGGTACTTTTGGTGTTTTAGGTACTTTTTCAACATTTTATTCTCACCATATGGCTACTATGGAAGGAGGAATGGTTTTAACCGCTGATTCAGAACTAAATGATATTATGAAATCCATACGTTCTCATGGATGGACACGTGGTTTAAGTTCAACTAGTTTATATGAAGCCCATGAAGATGAATTTTATGAAATGTTTAATTTTATACTTCCCGGATACAATGTACGTCCCGTTGAAATGGAAGCAGCCATAGGAAGAGAACAATTGAAAAAATTGGATGTTTTCTTGGAAAATAGGAAAGAAAATGGTAAATATTTTACTGAACTCTTTTCACAGATTGAATCGTTACATATCCAAAAGAATGTAGATGATAGTTCATTTTTTGGTTTTCCAATAATTTTTGAAAATGAAAGAAAAAGACAGAAATGCGTGGACTTATTTAGAAAACATGACATTGAATGCAGGCCAATTGTTGCAGGAAATTTCACAAAAAATCAGGTAATAAATTACTTTGATTATTCAATATTTGGCAATTTAGAGAATGCTAATATTCTTCACAAGCAGGGATTGTTTATAGGAAATCATCATTATGATGTAAAAGAGTCAATAGATGAAATATTTGATTTAATTACAAATCTATAACATTTTTAAGAACAAAGTAGGTGATATTATGAAAAAAGCATTGATTACAGGAATTACGGGTCAGGATGGTTCGTATTTGGCCGAATTTTTATTAAGTAAAGGTTATGAGGTTCATGGAATAATTAGACGAAGTTCAACTTTTAACAC
>CAZUHM010000172.1:0-3241 GCA_964620575.1 uncultured Methanobacteriaceae archaeon
ACTGACAAAAGTACTTGAAGAAATAGGTACTGAAATATCAGAAGATGCTATAAAAGTAGCAAAACATGCTGGAAGAAAAACTGTCAAAGCATCTGACATTGACGTAGTATCTAAAATCAAATTTTAACACCACACCATATTAAACATCAAAAGAGCAATCTTTTGATAATCTTTTTTTCACTTTAGACAAAAAATAATAAAAAATAGTATTATCGAATTATCGATATTTTTTTCTCTGATCCCAGATTAATTTCATGCTTTTTCTACCGCCGGGTTCATTATCAAACATTGTCATGTCCCTTGTTAATTCGGCAATTTTAATACTGGCATTGCAACCGTTTTTTACTAACCTTGAACCATGAGGTTTTCTCATATGTGATACTGCATAAGGTATGTCATAGGCTGATATTACATCAACCCCTATTGATTGGGCCAGGTCATTACTTGCATGTTCTGTATGAAAACCCAATAATTTGACTGCAGGAACTGATAATGCTCCCACCTCTATTGTAACACCCATACCAGCACAGTATATTACTCCCTGTGATGCATTCATTAAACTGATTAAGTCTACATAACCATCTATGACATAGACTCCCTTTCTTGTTATATACTGACTAACAGCTTTTGCTTCAAAACGGTAAGGTACTATTAATATGATTTTATCCAGTTTCTGTACTTCACTGATGATTTCAGGAATGTCAAATGCTCTGGTGTCTCCACCAAGGAACAATATGTAAAAATCATCTATCCCATAGTGTTTATAAATTACCTCTGGATTGGTTATTGGAACCCTGCTGACATATTCTGCCTGAGGATAACCTTTGATGTTAACTGTATTGTATATTCCATACATTTTCCTTAATAATTTCTTGGCGTGACTGTTTGGAACCGTTATCAGGTCAGCATATGCTATCATCTCTATAGGATTATACAGGTCCTGTTCTACATGTATCTTTGGTATGTTTAACTTTTTTGCTGCGGAAATTCCTTTACGAACATCTCCTGCATTCCCACAGGTTAATACCAGATCCACTTCTTGATTTTTAAGTGCACGGTAGGTGCGAAATGTATCCTGCAAGACCAAACGTCCGATTGTGAAGTTACTACGTTTAGTCATTGTGTTCCTTCTGCCCTGTCCTATTGGTATAACACCATTACTGTATGGAGCAAGTAATTTTTTTGCCCCTTCACTATGAGTCAGTGAAATAACATCATCATTGTCCAGTTTCTCAATTACTGGTATTAATGTTTTTGCTGGTGCAGTTTCAGCAACAACTGCTATGTTCATTTACACACCCCCTTCCTTAATTTTTACTGAATATATTATTATTATGATGGATATCAGGAAAAACAGCAACACTACTAAATCTGTTGGTCCCGTTTCTATCCATATTAACACGTGAGCTAGCAATATTGCATATAATGCTACAAATATGTCATGCACTGATTCCTGAACTTTATATACGAAATTCATGACTGTTCCAAGTATGATCATCTGGATAATCATTGCATATAAACCAAAATCAAGCAATGCAGGTCCAAATATCATTGATGTTGTTGAATGAGCGTATCCGAGAGTTGTTGACCCCACTATTACTCTTGGATCTGTTGATTTGAAGAAGCCCATCAATGTATTGTACAGTAATTGTCCATGTGTACTTCCCTGCAGTACTACTGCATGGTCCAATACCTGTAATGTGTATCCTGCCCTGTAGAACAATAGTTCCAATGGACTTAATGTCCATGTCTGCCATTCTATTGATTGAACAGCAACGTATCCTACTGCCAATAATAATATGAATATTCCTGCTAATGACAATATCAGGTATTTCCATGGTATGTCACGTGTATAGTATATTGTGATTAATACGCTTATTACTATTGCCATTACTGTTGTTCTGTATCCTGTACATACAAATAAGATTAATCCTGTTAAAAATAGCAGATAATACTTTTTATTGTTATATTTTGCTATTAACATGTTTATTGAAGGTAAGAATATCAAGTAAGACAATAACCATATCCTTGTTGCTGCATGTGCCTTCAAATAACCACTTAATAACGGTATTCCACCCAGGTGGACAAGATTTGTTACTTGTAAAAGAATTCCTAAAATTACGAGACCAAACAACACTTTTTCTGAGAAGATTTTATCAAGTTTCTTCTCTTTCAATGTCAATGTCCTGTTTTTAAGTAAATACTGTGTTATGTAGACTCCTATGATATAAAATACCAAACCTAAGCATATTACATATATTGTGTTAATATTAATACCAATTAACTCTTTTAAATGATAATGAAATGCTATTTGTGAAAAGATTAGATAAACTATAACCAATATGACAAAAATCATTGGTGAAAAAATATCAAACTTTTTGTAATTCATAACAATCAACCATAAACTAGTTAATTAGCATTTAATAAATACTAAACTATATAATTATATTATTATAAACTGATATAAACATTTTATTTTAATTAATGAATATGGGAAATATATGACAAATAAAGTTCTGAAAAATAGTTTTATACTGTTAATAGGTAACTTACTGTTTAGAGTTGGAGGATATGTTAACAGACTATTGATGAGTAGGATGTTAGGACCAGAAGGTTATGGTTTATATGGTTTAACCTTACCATTCCAGGGAATTTTCCAAATACTCTCTGCAGGTGGGTTACCTCCGGCAATATCCAAATATGTTGCTGAGTATAATGCTACAGATGAGAAAGCTTTAACAAGGCAGGTTATTATTACAGCAACAAAGTTCATGGTATTGATGGCTATTTTACTCAGCATTCTCCTGTTGTTCTCTTCAGATTTCCTTGCCAATAGCATTTTCCACAAACCAGGAGTTGTTTGGCCTTTAAGGGCAGTGAGTTTAATTACTCCATTTAGTGTTGTTGTTGGAGCAATGAGGGGTGCTTTCCAGGGTGTTTACAAAAATGAATATACTGTATACAATAGGATGGCAGAACAGATAGCGACCATTGTTTTTGCTTGCGTGTTTGTTTATTGTGGATTATATGCTATGGGAGCTGTTTTAGGTAGTGCTTTCGGTTTTATTGTGTCAGCGATTACTGCAGTTTTCCTGTATAAACGATATATTAGTCCTTTGTTTTATTCTGAGGATTCGTTGAATTTATCTTTTAGGGAAGAATTGAATTTGCTTTGGATGTTAATACGTTTTGCAGTTCCTGTTGCTATCACTGCTTTGTCTGAAATGGCCATTTATGATGT
>CAZUHM010000173.1:0-3231 GCA_964620575.1 uncultured Methanobacteriaceae archaeon
TTAAATGTATTTTTTACATTAAATTTTAATATTTTTAATTTCATATTTTTTATTAGAGGTGATTTTTTGTTATATTTTATAGGGTTAGGTCTTTTTAGTGAAGATGATATTTCGTTTAAAGGATTTAATGCTTTAAAAAGTGTTGACTGTATTTATGCAGAATTTTATACTGCTAAATTAATGGGTGGAAATATTGATAATTTAATTAGTAAAGTCGATGTTCCCTTTGTGACTTTAAAACGTGAAGATGTTGAGGATAGAAATATTGTTTTGGAGGAAGCTTTAACCAAGGATGTTGCTTTTGTTGTTGCTGGTGATCCTTTGATGGCTACCACTCATACTGAACTTTATGTTGAAGCTGTGAATAAGGGAATTGAAACAAGAATTATTCATGGTAGCAGTATATTTTCTGCTGCTCCGGGGCTTACTGGTCTTCAAGCATATAAATTTGGTAAGACTACTACTGTTCCTTTCCCTGATGATAACTTTTTCCCTCATTCTCCTTATGATGTGATTAAGGCAAATAAGGATATGGGATTGCATACTCTTGTATTGTTAGATATTCAAGCACATAAAGATAGGTTTATGACTATTAATCAGGCTTTAGATTATCTTTCTAGGATTGAATCGGAACGTTTGGAAAATGTTTTCTCTGAAGATACTATAGTTATTGGTTTGGCTAGGGCAGGTAGTGAGAAACCTTTAGTTAAAGGTGGTATTGTTGGAGATTTGAAGGATTTTGATTTTGGAGGTCCATTACATTGTCTTATTGTGCCGGGTGATTTACATTTTGTTGAAGCTGAGGCTCTCATTACTTTAGCTGGTATTTCTAAGGATTTGCTTGAAGATTTCTTATAATTCAAATACTTTAAATACTTGTGTTTTATAAATATTTAATTAGATATTTAAAAATTTATGATTGTGATATTTGAAAAAAGTATATGGTTTTGATATTGAAATTGTATGCTAGTGATAATAATTTATAGTAGATAATCAGAAGTGTTTAATTTGAATTATACAGATAGTGATACAATAGATCTTATTAAAGGTACTCATATTTCTCATGAGCTGTATAAAGATATTCAATTTATACATGATAAGAGTACTAACTTTTATCAAGTTATTTGTACTAAACATGATAATACTCAATGTAATTTATATATAGGGTATGATGGTTCTTCAGCTCGTCGTACTTATAATCGTATTATTGCCACAGCTTATGAAGAATATTAATCTTTCTTCTTTTTCTTTTCTTGTTTTTTCATTATTATTATATTAAAAGTAGTTTCTTATTTTCATGAAGTTTATTATTTGATGTTTGTCTATTTTTATCTAATAATATATTAGGGGTGGAGATTGTTTTAGTAGAGTTGCGTGTATTTGAGCAGATAGTCCGTATAATTTTTGTCAAGTAGTCTGTGTAATGTCATTAATTCTGGATGGGTTGTTGCTTTTTGTTCTGTTAGGTTTCTTAATGTTTTATTTTTCATATTTTCTCGTGTTTCTTTTATTGTAAAGTTTAGTTGTCTGATATTTTCTTCTTCCAGCTGTTCTGTTATTGTGTATTCCTGTGGGTATATGTTTGTGTTTGTCATTAGGTTGTTGTTTTTTGCTTCGTATATTGCTCTTGAGTTGTCGAATATGTCTATTCCGATATAGCTTAGTATTGGTATTATTTGTGTTGTTGCGAATGGGAAATATAATGCTGTTGTTGGTTTGATGTTTTCTCTTGTTTTTATTATGATTTCTAGTAGGTCCTCTGGGTTTCTTTGTAGTTCATCCGTGTTTGCAAACATTAGTGTTGTGTATCCTAGTTTTTCTAGTTTTTCTGCACATTTTACTCTTAGTTCAGGGTATTGTGCTCCTTGAATTACTGCTATTTTTTCTTTATTTTCTTCTTTTTGTGCTATTTGTATGGTTTGCTGCATGTATTCCTCTGCTATTTCTTTCTGTATTTTGAAGGGTGTTGCAATGTTTTCTATTTTTTCTACTTTTTTGTAGTCAAGTAGTATTGGTGTGGTTTCTTCATTATATTTTCCATATCTTGCTGGACCATCATGTGAATTAATTTTTATCATTTTCTTTCTCCACTTCTTATTATTTTTTATTTTGTTTTTTGTAGTATTTTTGTTTTATTTTTCTTTTACATATTTTGGTGTAACCTTTTAGGTAACACTACTCCATTTTTTTGATATCTTTATATACTAATTTAATCAACCTATTAATAGAAGTTTAAAATGTTAAATTTCTACAAGTTTACTATTAAAAATTTATCTGTTTGATTGATGAATTAGGTGCATCAATTGAATCCATCTAATATTTGGATGTAAAACTAAATAATAAATACTTAAGCATCTATTTTGGATGTAAAATATTTTTGTTGTCAAATATAAATAATTTTATATTATGTATTTTATCAATGGAGTGAAAATATGACTTTATTAAACGAAAGTGAATACTTAATTACAGAAAAAGATATTGATCCAACTTTTAAAGAAGAAATCATGGCAAATGGATCAGATAGTTTAGCAATATGTTACCAATGTGGTACATGTTCTGGTGCATGTCCATCAGGTAGAAGAACCCCTTACATGATCAGAAGATTAGTAAGAAAAGCATTAATGGGTATGAAAGAAAGCGTTATATCCGATGATGCTCTTTGGATGTGTACTACCTGTTACGAATGTCAAGAAAGATGTCCTAGAGATATTAAAATCGTAGAAATTGTTAAAGCAATCAGAAACGTAGCAGCACACGAAGGTTACATGGCAAAAGCTCACAAAATGACCGGTGCATATGTTGCAAAAACAGGTCACGCAGTACCTATTAACGATGCTACTAAAGCTTTAAGAAAAGAAATTGGTCTTTCAGAAGTACCACCTACAACTCATGCATGTCCATCCGCATTAGAAGAAGTTCAAGCTTTAGTTAAAGCAACAGGTTTCGATGAGTTAATCGGATATGACTGGGATGCAGGAGACATTAAAGAATAATTTTGAGGATTTTATAAGGAGGATATTATTATGGCATATGCTTATTTCTTAGGATGTATTATGAACAACAGATACCCTGGTATCGAAAAATCAACCAGAGTATTAATGGATAAATTAGGTGTTGAATTAGCAGATATGGAAGGAGCTTCCTGTTGTCCTGCACCAGGTGTATTCGGTTCTTTCGATAAAGAAACCTGGGCAACTATTGCAGCAAGAAACATTACAATTGCTGAAGATA
>CAZUHM010000174.1:0-3211 GCA_964620575.1 uncultured Methanobacteriaceae archaeon
TTTCAAAAGTTTTTGGAAATGTTATGTATTCTGAAATCTCTTTACCTGTCATATGTACATATTTCTATTTATTTGCATATAATGTTATAGGAATAATATGTTTTATAGGTGTTTTTGTGAAAATTATTCGTTAGATATAGTAATTTAACTAACTAATTTTATAGATTTTAAATACTATTAATTCATAATAACATTGGTAAAAATCTTTCAACAAGAGTCTTATAAAGAGAATCACCCTTAGTTATTTCATTAAACAAGTTTATTGTTTCTGAAACAAGTTCTTTTATTGTATTTATATTTGTTCTTTTAATTTCTAATTTAGAATAATCCCATGACCCTTCAATCGCATTTAAATCTGGTGAATATTCTGGTAAAAATAATAAATATATATTTAAGATATTTGCTACTTCAAATATAAAATCAGACCTATGAACCGGCACATTATCTAGTATTAATACTAATCTGCGTTCCTTTTTTAAACCATATATTAATTCAGGATTATTTAATAAATCTAAAATATGATTATATTTGATTTCTTTTTGTTTATCTGGATTTTCAGTTGATTCTCTTTTGCAATGTTTTCCTAATTTCCTAGATAAAGTTGCTTCATCATCTTAGATATTATTTTTTAAAGATCTAAGTAATCTATCTACAATATTTTCATTTGATGGACTTTTTAAACTTATTAATTCTCTTATTTCCTTTTTTGATAAAATCATGTTTTCTGAAATATAATTCAAGATTTCAATTAAATTTTTATCCTCTGTAAATTCTGTTCTAAGTTTTACTAATGTTTTAGCAAATATTTCTCGTGTTAAATTTTTTATTGGATATATTATGGACTTACCATAATATTTAAAGCTCCAAAAAAGTTTTGTTTCAATTCTTTCTTAGTTATCTTCTTAATATTCTTTGTTCTTTGTTTATATAATCGTTTTCCAGTTTGAATCTTCAAAATATGGGTTGTTTCATCACAAAACATTACTATATCCTCTTTTGTTATTTTTGCTTTTGCAATGTTTTTTTAAAAATTTCTTCTTTATTATCTGGTGCTTCTTTAAATAATGGTCTTGGTTTTCCATAATTATAACCTAAATCTCGTACAATTTTACAAACATAAGTTAAACTAAAATGAATATCCATTTCGTCAGCCAATATCTTCTGAACATCAGTCATATTCAAAGAATCATCTGATAAAATTCTTTCATCTATTTTCTGTTTAATTTCATCTGTTAGAATGGAAGGTCTTCCTCCACCAAAATTTGGTTTTAAACCTTCTAATCCATATTTTTCACAAGTTTTAGCCCAACTATGAATAGTTTGAAAAGTTACTTCAAGCGTATCAGCAATGTCTGAAAGCTTGTGTCCTTTAGAAAATAATTTCATGGCTATTAATCTTTCATGATACCTTCCATCATCTTTAGAATTCTTAATAGCTTATTTTAATTCATTTTCATTACTTATATTAAAAATATTAATTTTACTTTTTCCTACCATAATATATAGTATTTTATCTATAAAAAAAGTTTATTAAATTACTATAATTATAATAAAAACATAATGACAAACATTGCACGCAATGTTGCACATTCCCCCTAGATTATTTAAATATTTCATATCAATTGACTTCTTAAGTTAATCTCTGATGATGTTGATGCTATAATATATTTTTGATTAAATATAAATATTATAATAATTATAATGATGTATAGTTAATAAACTTAATTATAACAAGAGGTGTTTATGATGGGAATGAAAACTATACGTGTATCAGAAGAAATTCATACAAAACTTTCACACTTAGGATTAAAATCCGAAACATATAATGATATTATTGGAAGGTTAATATCTGTTTATGAAGAAGAATTTTTTGAAGATTTTAGTGATGAAGATGCTGAATATTATAATGAAAGAATTAGACAATTTGAAAGTGGAAATTACGAAGGAACTAGAAAAGTTGATTTAGATGCAATTAGGGCAAAAAGAAAGCAATAAAGTTCATTATGAAATTTTTGAAGATAAACGTGTGATTAAATTTTTAGATAAACATATCAATAATAAGCAATTACAAGACAGAATTGAAGATAAATATTATTGGTTATCTCTTAATCCATATAAAGAAGCTGAAAAATCATTCAAAAGTCAAAAATGTCCTAAATGTAAAAAAACTAGGATGGGGGAATATAGATTGATTTTTTATATTCATGAATCTACTAAAGAAATCGAAATTGTCGATATTGGTCTTCGAAAGAATATTTATAAAAAGTGGGATTAATTTATATGCTAAATTTTATTTATTTTCATCTGCATTTGCCTTTGTACTACTAAACCAACAGGAATAACCCTTGATATTTATTGTATAATTTTCTTATTTTTTGTTTTTTTTTACTATTTTTTATGATTTTATAACCTAAATATCTTTTATTTTATTCTGATGGTGTGTTATTTGTTTTTTTATGTTATTACAAAAATTCTTAAAGTTTATATAGTGTTTTTATCGATTGTTTTATAGATAGTTTTTTATGTTCATTTCATATACAAATTTTGTTATTGCATTATCAAACGAATCAAAGTTTTCAATATTATTTATTGTCATACATTTCATACTTACATTGTATGGTAGAGGGTAGTCTTAATATTCTTTTAGTGTCTGTGCTTACTTTGGTGTTGCATAGTCCTTTTGTTATGTTTACTATTTTTATGAGTAGTTTATCGTATCTTTTGGTCTTATTTCTTCTTCTACTATGGTCCATAATCCTTGGACTTACTTGTTCTTTTCTATTTTACATCAACAAAATTGTATAAAAATAATATCCCACATCCTTTATTTATCATGATTAATCATTAAAATTAATGGAAATAACAATCATAAGATAATACAACAAGCACAAAAGAACATCCACCAGTATACTTATTATTTTCTTAATATAAAGCCATTAATCAGTAAATATATTCTTGTATAAACTTATTTTCTTGTTTAAATCTCTGAAAAATTTTAAATACCCTCCCCCCACATATATAGTATCATAGTAGATTATAATTATTGGAAGATGGTCTAATATGATAAAAATAGAAAAAGTAATACTGTTTGTCATAGTATTGGTACTTTTTAGGAGTTGCAAGTGCAACAGAATGTGTACAGGAAGACCAACCCATAATTGACGAAGCAGTAACAAGTGATACAAGCACATTATCACTTGAAAATGGCTTT
>CAZUHM010000175.1:0-3157 GCA_964620575.1 uncultured Methanobacteriaceae archaeon
ATCCATAAACATCAGTTGTCTAAAACAGAGCTGCTTCTTTCCAGACCTGACCCATTCAATTAATTAATATAGTTTAATCCAACCCTCCAGTTGAACCTCTATAACCGCTAATCCTACGGGGCGAAACTTCGACATCACAAGAAAAGGCCTAAAAATATTTAACATGCCTCTCCAAAAACTTCGGTCGCTCCATATAGAGGATTTGAGCTTACAAGAGACCACTAACCTCCCAACCTAGCCTAATGTAACTTATGTATTTTAATATTAATAAATGTTTTCATTATCATTGACATTTACTAAAATTAAATTTAAAACAAAAATGAGGGAATTGAAATATTAAAAGAAGATTGAATCTTCCAAAATAAGTTTAATCAAAAAAAATGGCTAAATGATATTAAAAGAAAACAGTAACTTGAAAATGATCTTATCGCTAACACCGAAAAAATAACAAGCAGATTATCTTAATAAATTACAGATAAAATTTATAATAAAAAAAGTACAAAGTAGACATATGAATAATTATTAAAAAACAATTATTCGGAGACAATTTATCATGATAAATAAAAAGAATATGTTATTTCTTTTTGTTGGTTTAATAGTAATATGTCTCACAGTATCTGCTGTTTCAGCAGCAGAAAGTAATGCTACTGGTGTAGTAGATACTCAGACAACTGAAATTCAGAAAACAGTTGAAAATACACAGACAGGTACTGGAAAAACTGAACAAACAAGTAATAAAATTAATAAAACGACTGATAAGAATGTTAAATCTACTAACACTTATTATGTTGCTACTGACGGTAAATCTTCCAATAACGGAACTCAGACAAGTCCATATGACTTAAAAACTGCTGTCAGGAAAGTTAATAAAGAAAAAGGTGGAAATCTCATTCTTGAAACAGGTACATACAAATTAGATAGTCTTATTAAGCTAAATACTGTTGGAACTTACAGTATTTCTAGTCAAAATAGTAATACCGTTACCTTAGATGGACAATTTAAAACTAGACTAATGTATGTAGGGAAAAATGTTAGTGTAGAAATAGAAAATATTGCATTTAGCAATGGTAAAATGAACGGAGCTGGTGGAGCTATATGTGTAGATTATGATGGAAGTTTAAAACTTACTAACTGTAATTTCGCAAATAATAAAGGTTCTTATGGTGGAGCCATATACACCCGTGGAAGTACATTTGAAGTTACTGAATCCAACTTTATCAACAACACAGCATCCAAGTCTGGTGGAGCAATTTACAGTAAAGTAAATGATGTTGCAATTACCAGTAATAATTTCACTTTCAACCTTGCTAAAGGATCTACCGGTGGAGCAATATGCAATAAGGGTTCATCTGCAACAATCACAGACAATGTTTTCACAAAAAATAATGCTAAAGCAATAAAATATGTTATAAGAAATATTGGATCTGATTCAACAATCACAGACAATGTTAATGCCGATACTTCATCATGTAACGGAACAATTTATAATAAAGGTGATTCAGTAAAAATCACAAACAATATCTTTTTAGATAAAAAGAATGCTACACTTAAATTAACTGTAACACCAAATCCGGTTGAACAATATGGTACAATCAAGTTTACAGCAACAATATTTGATTCCAGTACCGGAGAAAAGATTAGGGATAAAGCAAGTAATTATGTTATATTCAAAATCAATGGTGTAACCATTAAAAACAGCACTAACCAAACTTTAAAAGTACGTGTAGTAAATGGTGTTGCAACATACGAATATGTTATTCCTCAAGGTACTGCTGGATACACACCAGATGATGAGATAAGATATTATAATGTAACTGCAGGGTTCTCCAGTCATGAGTACAGCATTACAAAACAAGTGAAAACAAAATTTACTGTTAAAAGAAGTAATGTTACAATTTCAACAACAACTCTTGTTGCAAATATGACTTCTAAAACTATTAAAATTGTAGGAACTCTTAGAGATTACAAAGGAAATATAGCAGTTGGTAAATCCCTTATTGGTTTTAAAATCAATGGATACACTGTTTTTTACAATGGTGAACCGATAACTGAAATTTCAAACGGTACATTCAGCGTAACTCTCACCATACCTGATGACATTAACTATGTTAATGATGTTACAATAGTTTCTGGTGCAGGAATTACTTATGAGGGTGCTAGAGTAACAATTTCTAACGTTACCAGAGTAAAATAATTGTATTACATAGTATGAATTTTTCATACTATTATTTTCTCCCCCTGATTAAAAATAACTGTTTTTATACTTTGTTTAATGGTTTTAAGATTTTTGAGTCAGTATTCCTAACGGGACATCCAAGTATTTAAATTAAAAAATATATAGATATATATTGTTAAAAAATAATAATGGAATACTTTATATGAATAAAAAATTAATTATTGGAATCATCCTCATATTATTACTGATAATTGGAGGATTTGTATTTATTGACGGATTAAATAAAGCAGATTCTGATGTTCCAAATATTAATTCACACATACAAAATGGAAACGATGAATATAACCAAGCAGTAGCTTATCTTAACTCAAAAAATTATAATGAAACCATTAAACATATTAATGAATCATACAAGGAGTATATGTTAGCAAAGGAAAGTACACATGAAGCTCTTAACAAGTCCATTAGAAACAATCAGAGCTTACAAGTGGAATACTTCAACTATACATTAAATGAGTTGGATTGTAAAATCAATGCTACTGTTGAAATGTATAATGGGTTGAGTTATGTTCAAAACAATCCTTCATCTGCATTATCATCATTTTCTACATCAAACCAGTTAATGAATAATGCAACAGAATATTCAAATAAACGTAGCCTATTAGAACAACAATATCCCGACAATTTTATTAACAAATTGTCATCTTAGAAAAAAAGAATTTTTCTAAAATATTAGGAGATACAAATTATGACTAATAATAAAAATACATCACGTGGAAATAATAAGCCTATAGTGCATGTATTAAATCCTTCATGTCAAATAGAAGACCTTGAAATAGGCAGTGACTATGAAGGAGTCATTACCAGAGTAGAAAAATATGGATTTTTCGTAAGTCTTAGTAAAAGTGTATACGGATTATTAAGATCAAGAAATCCTAAAGAAAAAGTGGGAAACAACATAGTTGTAAAAATATCCGAAAT
>CAZUHM010000176.1:0-3119 GCA_964620575.1 uncultured Methanobacteriaceae archaeon
ATATCATTATATCAATCTTATTTTATAGCCCTGTTTCATTCACATATACAATTATAGAGGTCATAACAATGAAACATGAAGAAATGTTAACTGGTAATTATATTGAAAGAGTAGAAACTGCTGTAGAAGCAATAAAAAACAAAAAAGGTGTTATAGTCACAGATGATGAATCTCGTGAAAACGAGGGGGATATGTTTTTTTCTGCAGAATATGTTACAGAAGAACAAATGGCATTACTTATAAGAGAAGGTAGTGGAATAGTCTGTTTATGTATGACTGAAGATAAAGCAGATGAACTAGAATTACCATTAATGGTAAAAGATAATACAAGTACATACGGAACAGGATTTACAATAACCATCGAAGCAGCAGAAGGTGTAACAACAGGAGTATCTGCACATGATAGAGTAACAACTGTCAGAGCAGCTTCAAAAGATGGGGCAAAACCAGAAGATTTACATCATCCAGGCCACGTATTTCCGTTACGTGCTAAAAATGGTGGAGTTCTTGAAAGAGATGGTCATACAGAAGCAAACATTGAATTAATGAAACTTGCAGGTTTAAAACCAATGGGCGTATTATGTGAAATTACAAATCCTGACGGTACAATGGCAAGAATGCCTGAAATTTTAGAATTTTCAAAAGTACATGACATGCCTGTTGTTACAATCAATGATATTATAAAATACATATCCGAATAAATTTATTTGAATATTAATTTTTATTTTCTTTTTAACTATTTTTACTCTGTAGAGTTTAATTTTTTAGAATTTATTATCCTAAGATCAAATTTAATATTCATTTTCCAATATTTAGATAAAATTATGATATAAAAAGTGATATGTACTTGAGAAGAGTACTATTTGTTATGTTTTTCAACATTTCAATGAGTTTATTATCATAAATTCATCTAATTTCTCCATAAAGAGTTTTCTTTGAGAATACTTATTTTTTAATATAGAAATTAACTTAATAACTATCTGTGAAGAATTTTTGTATGAAATCATTAAATCCAGGAATCTAATTATTAATGTGTATCCGGATATATTCTTTGAAGTTTTAGCTTCTTCTAAAATATACTTGTTATAGATTGACAGTATTTCATCATTATATTTGTCCTCATAATATTGTCTATACTCCTCAATTAACTGTATATTACAGTTAGTGGTAATGTTATCGAATAAGTTATCATATTCTTTTTCTTCAACATACAATTCGTTCAAGAAATCATAAGAATAATTATTTTCATAAAATTCAACAAGATTATCCTTTTCAACAGACCATTGTTTTTCTTCACATAATTCTTTTAATTGCTTAATAAAGTACATATCTTTAACATTAAAATCATAAAGAATAGTTTTTAATTCTTTAATAGCATTTTCATTATCTTTTTTAACATTATATAACGATAACAATTTAATTGTATTTTCTAATGAATGGGTTTTTCCATGTAATTGCTTATTTTCATTCAATAGTTCTATTGCTTTGTCAAGATTCTTATGATTTATTTCATATTCTATTAATATATCCATAAGTTTTTCATTATTTTTATTGTCTTGCAGGAAGATATATTGTTCAGCTTCAGGATATTCTAATTTTTTTAATAATTCATACTTTGCTAATAAAATTTCATCAGGTAGATTGTTTTCGTTTTTTAATAGTTCATCTATAGTTGAATTTAGATCTTTAAGATAATTTTTTGAATCAAACTCTGCAAATAAAAGATCTATGAAATATTTAGTAGTTTTATAATTATAATCATATCGAATTTTATTAATCAGATAATTAAATATTTCATCATTTTCTACTTTTTCTTGATTTTCTATTACTCTTTCCATATAATAATTACAGCTTTTTAAAATGTTATCTATCTCAATGTATTGTGTTACATCGACTTTTTCAGAGATGTTTTCATAAATGATGTATAATAATTGTCTGACATAGTCATATTCTTGATTTTTATATAATAAACTGATTTTATCATTGATGAAATTTTCTAAGTATTTATGAAATGGTGCTTCCTGGAAAAATCCGTTTTCATTATAAAGCTCTACAACATCTATGTTGAATATGTTTTCTAGCATATTTTCATAATTATCAAAATCTTCGGGCGTAAATTCTTCCTGAAATTCATTTATGAAGGCTTCCATGAAATCTTTATCTGTTTTAAATCTTTCATATATGAACCTTCGAAGTTTTGTTTCATCTATTGTTTTCATTAAATTTGTAAATAAGCTTTCTTCATCGTAGTTTTTGTCTTCTATGTTTGATTTTGTATTTGCAACAATCTCTTCCATTTTATATAATGTTGCAACCATATGTTTACAGTTAAAATCAGTATAATAGTAGGGACATGTACAGTATAATGAGTCGATATCATCATCTTTGAAGTTAATTTTTACTTCATAAATGTTAGATCTTGAACCTTCTACTTTACTGGTTATACTATCATCAGTTAGGATTACATCATACACTTTATCCTGAATATAATAGTTGTATCCCCTATCTAATCTGTCTTCATCAAATAATTCTTTCCAATTCATCATACTGCCCCTATTTCTTATTATATATTTTGTGGGTTTAATTAGAAATAGGTTTTCTATGTGATAACCTGTTTATCTAGATTGTTTTAATTGTTATCAGACCTACTTTGTTTCTATATCTATCCTTATATTTGGGATGTAATATGAATTGAATTTTTTCTGTTTCGTTGAGATTACTGAATAGTTTCTTGGATAATGTGAAGAAGGTTGTTGGTATCGTATTATTGGAATGTTTTTTCTTTCTGGGAATAAGTTTGATTTTAACATATGCTACTGGTAGTTTTGGTTCTGTGTCTGTGATTATAAACTGATTATTATATGGAAATTCTTTAACAAAGTAAATCATATTGTCTTTTATAGAGAAAAATTCATATAATTCTGGAGGAAAACTACACGAATAAGTTATATAAACCTTTTTTTGACCAGATTTAGTTTTTTTGTTACGTTTTTCAATACTTAATTTATATATCCAAGTAGTAAGTACTGTTCTTTCTTTCTTATCCATCATTAACTGCAACATCAGTACCCCTACCCAGTCTTAAAAATATTGAAATAAATATTATTTTTATATAATTT
>CAZUHM010000177.1:0-3056 GCA_964620575.1 uncultured Methanobacteriaceae archaeon
AAGAGAATAATCACCCCAAAACCTCCATTCAACCCTCTTTTTTATCTTTTTATTATAATCTTAGATCTTCATTAAATGTTACACTTATTCTAAACATCTTTATTAATAGACTCTACCTATAATATTCCTGTTGAGAAATGTATCATCTATTAAATTATATAAAAAATAGAATTAATTATTTATGGATTTATGAATAAACATTATTGTATTAGCTAAAGGATTTGATAAAATGTTTTTTGAATGTTTGATTGTGGGATTTGGGGGATTTATTGGTAGTGTTTTACGATATCTTGTAGGTTTTATTCCTATTAATGAATCATCTATATTTCCGATAAATACTTTTATTATAAATATTCTTGGTGCTTTATTAATTTCTTTTATTGCTTTTTACATTACTCATAGTACAGTTGATCAAATAAATCCGGATACTTTAAAGAATTTAATATTGTTTTTAAAAGTAGGTGTTTGTGGAGGTTTCACTACATTTTCTACTTTTGCATTAGAAACTGGTGATTTAATAAAATCAGGTAATAGTGAAATGGCATTTTTATATGTTTTGTTAAGTGTTGTTATTGGGGTAAGTGTAATATTTTTACCAGAATTAATTTATAATAAAATATGATGTTTGTAGCACGATTATATTTTGTAGCACATATTGTTATAATTTGTAGCACAAATGTTGGTTGTAGCACATTTTTTAACCTATTTTTTTGTTTACTTCGTTATATTCGGTTTAACGAAATAAAACACCCCTAAAAACTGTAGCACAACAACAATTTGTAGCACAAAATATCATTTTTACAAGAAAAATGTAGTACAACCACCAAAAGTAGCACAAAAACACAGAAAATGTAGCACAATATAATACATGTAGCACATTATTTTTAACATAAAATGTGGAACAAAGAGTAAATGTAGCACAAAAAATCAAGAAACAAATAATGTGCTACAAAAAGAAAATGTGGAACAAATATCATTTTGAGAAAAAAATTTTCAACAACAAAGTTCCAATAATTTTCACTTAATATTTTATTCCAGATACAATAATCTATTGAATAAACTTCCACATATGATTACTAATTACTTATTTTTAATTCTTGAAGGACATTTAGAAGGATGTATATACCAGTTACAGGTAACACATCCATGACAAGGACTGTAATTCATGTTCTCTTTGCTTTTTTCAAAAAATTTATTATCTGCTAAAAATGATCGGGCATAAGCTACTAAATCAGCCTGATTGTTCATTATCAGATAATTTCCTCTGTTTAATGTAGTGATTTCCCAAACTGCAATAACAGGTATGTTAACAGCTTTTATAATCTGGGATGCTGCAAAAGTTATTTCACTATATTCATATCCGGATGGTATTCCACTAGGATAACTTTCTGCAATACCAAATGAAACATCAATTAAATCAAAACCAATCTTTTCCAGTTTTTGTGCTGTTTGAACATCCTTACCCCAGTCAAAACATGCACCCATCCTATAGGATAATATGAAATCATCATCCACAAACTCCTTTATTCCATCAACAATCTCACGAACAAAAATTAAACCATCCTTATACTTATCTGTTCTGTGATTGGTTTTAGGACTTGTAAGCAAGTTTAAAAAGAATCTGTGAGCACCATGTATTTCAACACCATCAAATCCTGCTTTAAAACATATATGTGCAGCATTAATATAATTGTCCCGTATTACTTCTAATTCTTCAGTTGTATCAGACTAATCCTGTGGTGGTGGAGCTAATTGTGCTATGAAACAAGTGCTGTTTTCATGTACTGAATCCACCATTCTCTTTAAGTAGGGGACATGTTTTTCATCATATGCACAGGGTAATTCCATAGGCCTATTTTGAAAATCTTCCTGTGATATCATCAAACTTTGACAAATAATTAAACCAACATCAGTCCTTGCAACTTCCTCATATTCCCTAATTGAATCATCACCCATTATTCCATCAGAATATAATAATCCCATCTTTTCAGTAGGTCCCGCGACAACCCTATTTTTAATTATTTTGTTTTTAATATTCAAAGGACTAATAATATCAACCATTATATCCCACCTATTTTTTTCATCTTTAACGTTCTCTTAGAATTTAAAATTACATAATCGTTATCAAATAACAGATAATTATAATATATAATAATCCTAATAAATTTTTTTTCCTCGATTTACTCACATTTCATATATCTATTATCTAGGAGATACATGTAGCACACTATTTTTTACCATAAAATATGTGGAACAAACCGTGAATGTAGCACAAAAAATTATTTCTACAATATGTAGCACAATTTATCAATGTAGCACAGTTCACATTATAGAACCATTACTCTAAAAACTTCAGATCAGAAAAATCACATTCGAATAATACCACATAAACTTCTGAGTGGGAAAGCCACCCTAATAAAATAATATAAAATAGATTTCCAAGTAATACCATCTAAAAGTCAAAGAAAAATACTTAAAACATAGCAAATAAAGAAAAAAAATAAGGGTTGGATAAACAACCAAGATAACGAATCAATTTAGATTCATCCACTAAGTTACGTGGAAGTGTGACTGTTCCATTATCTGGCGTGTCTTCTAAAAATTTATGAGGTTTCATAGGCAATCATCTCCATTAAGTCATGAATACTATTTCTCCTTTAATATTATAGATATAAATCAATGACGGTGCATGATCTAATCTAGTTATATGATTTTCTAAGAATTCGTGGAAATCATTCGTATCAATAAATATTTCATATAATGCATTTTGATCTTCCCCATAAAACTTATGTCGACCAAATTCATCTATTTCATAACATTCATATTTATTTAAGAAAGAAATATTTAAAAGTTTTTCACTACATTCAATATGAACCCCAAAACGATTTAGCATATCTTTTAAAGAAATTCTATTCTTATTTAAATCTATATCTTCATCTATTTTTAAATTACTGTATTTTTTTAGTTGTGGAAACAAATCTTCAAGAGAATTTACCATATTCTCATCTCATAAATTTAGTATAGACTATCTGTTCCGAGAGGATGTTCTCATTGAC
>CAZUHM010000178.1:0-2959 GCA_964620575.1 uncultured Methanobacteriaceae archaeon
CTGCAAAATTAGCGTTGGAAGATGGTACAATTTTAGAAGGTGAAGGTTTCGGAGCAGAAACTGTTAAAGCTGGAGAAATTGTTTTTTCAACATCAATGACAGGATATGTTGCGTCATTAACAGATCCATCATTCAAGGGTCAAATATTGATGTCAACCTATCCATTAGAAGGAAATTATGGAGTATCATCTGAATGGTACCAATCAGAAGATATTAAAGCTGAAGCATATGTGGTAAGACAAGTATGTTACGAACCTTGTCATCCAAAATCTGAAAAATCACTGCCGGAATTCCTGGAAGAAAATGATGTTCCAGGTATTAGTGGAATTGACACAAGAGCATTAACACTAAAAATAAGAGAATTAGGTTCAATGAAAGCAGTTGTTGCTAACATGGACATAAGTGATGAAGAATTACTTAAAATACTCGAAGAACATCCACGTATAGAAGATAGAGATCTTGTAAGCGAAGTAACAGTTAAAGAACCAAAAGTTATTCAGGAAAGAAAAGAATACAATGTAGCTGTTCTGGACTGTGGAGTTAAAAAGAATATCACAGACCATCTGGTTGCACAAGATGTTGGAGTAACATTAGTTCCTGCAACAACAACAGCTCAGGAAATATTGGACCTGGATGTGGATGGGGTACTGGTATCCAGTGGACCTGGAAATCCGGAAAATGTGGATGTAATACAGGACACTATCAAAGAAATTGCACAAAAAATGCCAATTGCAGGAATTTGTTTAGGTCAACAAATTATCGCTCTGACATACGGTGCAAAAATCTTCAAAATGAAATTTGGACACAGAGGTTCAAACCAGCCTGTACAACACTTAGATACAGGTAGAGTATATATGACATCACAAAACCATAGTTTTTCAATAGATCCTGATTCTATTGCAGATACTGATTTAGAAATTACACAAATAAACTTAAATGATGGTACACCAGAAGCTATTGAACACAGAAAATTACCAATAAAATGTATTCAATACCATCCAGAAGCTGGACCCGGACCACATGATTCTAAAGTATTCTTTGACAATTTTGTAAACACAATTAAGGAATATAAGGGAAACTAGAGGTAAACATTATTTTTTTGAGGAGTTAATAAAATGCCAAAGGATGAAAGTATTAAAAAAGTATTAATTATTGGATCAGGACCTATTCAAATAGGACAAGCTGCTGAGTTTGACTATTCTGGTTCACAAGCATGTAAATCATTACGTGAAGAAAACATTGAAACAGTACTTGTTAACAGTAACCCAGCAACTATTCAAACAGATATTGATTCTGCAGACAAAGTTTATGTTGAACCATTAACAGCAGAAGTTGTAGCAAAAATCATAGAAAAAGAACAAGTGGATGCATTACTTCCAACAATGGGTGGACAAACAGGTTTAAACATTGCAGTAGATCTGGAGAAAATTGGAGCTCTTGATGGTGTTAAAGTACTGGGTTCACCAGTCCAAACAATTAAAGACGTGGAAGACAGGGATTTATTCGCAGAATTCATGGACAGATTAGATGAACCTATTCCAAAATGTCATGCAGTAAACTCATTGGAAGAAGCATTTGAAGCTGTAGAAGACATTGGTTTTCCAGTAATTGTAAGACCAGGATTCACTCTTGGTGGAACCGGTGGAGGAGTTGCAAACAACAAAAAAGAATTTGAGGAAATTGTAATTCACGGATTGGATATGAGTTTCAACAACCAGGTACTTATCGATGAATCAGTACTCGGATGGCAGGAAATCGAATACGAAGTAATGCGTGACAAAAACGATTCTTGTATCATTGTATGTAACATGGAAAACGTTGATGCAATGGGTATACACACAGGTGAAAGTATAGTAGTAGCACCAACACAAACACTATCCGACGCCGATAACCAGAAGTTAAGAAACGCTTCTATAAAAATTATCAGAGCATTAGGTATACAGGGAGGATGTAACATACAGTTTGCATTACATCCTGAAACAAGAGAATACAAAGTTATCGAAGTAAACCCTCGTGTAAGTAGAAGTAGTGCATTGGCAAGTAAAGCAACCGGTTATTCCATTGCAAAAGTATCATCAAAAATAGCTTTAGGAATGACATTGGATGAAATTAAAAACGACATCACAAAGGAAACACCAGCATCATTTGAACCGGCAGTTGACTATGTAATTGCAAAAGTACCAAGATGGCCATTCGACAAGTTCAAAACAAGTTCCGGAGAACTTGGAGTACAGATGCAATCAACTGGTGAAGTAATGTCAATCGGTAGAACAATTGAAGAAGCATTACAAAAATCTATCCGATCATTAGATATTGACCAAGAAGCATTCGAATATACAGAATACACAGACTATGATTTAGAACATGCAACTGACCTCAGAATGTTCCAAATATACTCAGCAATTAAAGACGGAAGAGACATCCAGGATTTAGCAGAGATTACAAAAATCAGCCCATTCTTCTTAAACAAAATAAAAAACATTGTAGAATGTGAAGAAGCAATACAAAAACAGGGAACAGATATACTTAAAGATGCAAAAACTTTCAGGAAAATTAAACAGTACGGTTTCTCAGATAAACGTATAGGTCAATTATTAGACATTTCTGAAGATGAAGTATCAAAAGCACGTCATGAAATAGACCTTGCACCAGAATACAAGATGGTAGATACATGTGCAGCAGAATTTGAAGCAAAAACACCATACTACTATGGAACATATGATTCACCATCACAATTAAAACCTAGTGACAATAAGAAAATTGCAGTACTTGGTGCAGGTCCAATCAGAATCGGTCAGGGTATAGAATTCGATTACTGTTGTGTACATGCAGCATTAGCATTAAAAGATGAAAACGTAGAAACAATACTTATAAACAACAACCCCGAAACAGTAAGTACTGACTACGACATATCTGACAGATTATACTTCGAACCATTAACCAAAGAAGATGTATTAGC
>CAZUHM010000179.1:0-2955 GCA_964620575.1 uncultured Methanobacteriaceae archaeon
CAATTGTTGATTTTCAAGCACCTGTATGACCTACGATGGCAAATTTTTCTCCTTTTTTAACATCAAAGGTCAAGTCTTTAATGACTTCTTCACCTTCTTCATAAGCAAATTTGACATTTTCAAATTTAATACTTTCTTTAATATCATTTATTTCTAATGTTGATGTATCTTCTTCAATATTTATTTCCAAGAATTCGAAAATACGTTCTGTTGCAGCAAGAGCTGTTTGAACAAGATTCATTACTCTTGTTATTTGCTGTATCGGCTGGGTGAAATTTTGAATGTATTGGAAGAATGCTAAAATATCCCCAACAAGAATTGCTCTTTGAAGAACAAGTATAGCACCTATTACTGCGATAATTACATAGGATAAATTTGATATGAAGTTAATTACAGGCCCCATTAAACTTGAATAGAACTGTGATTTCCAATCAAAATCATACCATTTATTATTATCTTTTTGAAATGTATCGAATGATTTTTCTTCTTGATTAAATGTTCTTATAATGTCCTGTCCACCAAATGTTTCCTCTATCTCTGCATTAACTATTCCTTTATATTTCAACTGTTCTTTATAGAATTTTTGAGATTTTCTCATTATGAACATAATGATTAAGAAAGATACAGGTACTAATATAACTGTAATAACAGTTAAAGTAATATTAATGCTTAACATCATTACAAATACGCCTACAATAGTAATAACTGCAGTCATAAACTGTAGGAATGTAGATGTAATCCCTGTTTGTAACGAATCAACATCGTTTGTTATTCTTGAGAGTATATCTCCCCTTTTGTTTTGATCGAAATCTTTCATGGATAATAAATTAATCTTTTCAATCAATCTTTTTCTTAGCTTATAACTTATATCGGTTGATATCTGTGTTAAGAACCAACTTTGTAAGTATGTGAAGATGGCACTGACTACATATAATATTGTTGCAAGTATTAACAGGTTTACCAGCATTTCTATATTAATAGTTCCAGTGTTATGCATCATATTATTTAATCCATCAAAGATTACAGTCGTTGCCTGTCCAATTAGTAATGGACTGATTACTGTGAAACTGGTACTTATTACTGCACAGATGAAAGTAATGAGTATTTTTAACTTATAATCTTTAAGTAAAGAAAATACCTGTTTTAGTGATTTTTTAGTATCGTTAGGTTTAGATACTGCTCTTCTGTCACGTCTCATAATGAATCACCTATGTTTTCCAGTTGTGATGACAATATTTCATTATAGATTAAACATCTATTTTTCAACTCGTCATGAGTTCCCTTATCCACTATTTTTCCGTCATCCAATACAATTATTTCATCTGCATCACTAATTGAACTTATTCTCTGAGAAACTATTAGGACTCCGCTATCTTTTGTAATGTTTTTCATATTTTCTCGTACTTCTTTTTCTGTTTTTACATCAAGAGCACTGAAACAGTCATCAAATAAGTAAAAGCTATGTTCGCCGATTATTGAACGAGCAATTGAAAGTCTTTGTTTTTGTCCTCCAGAAAAATTGTTTCCTCCTTGTGTTACTTTCATATCTAAATCTTCAACAAATTCTTCTGATTTGGAATTTTCAATTGCCTTAAACATATCTTCTTCACTAGCATCACTTTTTCCTTGTAAAAGATTGCTTCTTATGGTACCACTAAACAGAACAGCCTTTTGAGGTGCCAATGATAATTTCTTCCTTAAATTTTCTAAATTATACTCTTTGATATTCACATTATTTAGAAGTATTTCTCCGGAGCTAACGTCCTGTAATCGTGGAATAAGGTTTAATATTGTTGATTTTCCACTGCCTGTACCACCAATGATGGCTGTGGTTTTACCAGGTGATAACTTAAAGTTAATATTATGTAATGTTTCTTTTTCTGCTCCAGGATAAGTATATGAAACATTTTTAAATTCTAAAACAGATTCGTCTGATTCATCAACATAGTTTCCATTTACAATAGATATTTCCGTACTTAATACTTCTTCCACACGTCTTGCAGAAACAAGCACTCTTGGTAATAAAATTGTAAATCCACCAATCATAATAAATGATGAAACCATTTGTGTTGAGTATTGCACAAAGGCAATAATATCTCCAGTAAGTAATGAACCGTTTAATGCATCAAATGCTCCGAAATAAAGTATTATTACAATCATAAGGTTCATTATAAGGTTCATTGCAGGTAGTAATATCAACATGATTCTATAAACATGTAAATTTACATTATAATATTCTTGATTGGATTTGTTGAAGCGTTTATTTTCATGGTCTTGTCTTACAAATGCTTTGATTACTGGAATACCAATAAGTATTTCTCTAGAAATACGATTTATCTGGTCTACAATTTCCTGTGTCTTTTTAAAGTATGGTAAAACATTCCATATAACAAGAGATAACAGTATAGCAACTGATATAAATGCTATGAAGATAATCCAGGATAAGTTTGATCCAATCTCAAATACTTTAATAATACTTCCTACGGCTAATATGGGGGCAAAAAGTAATGTTCTTAGCATTATTCCTATTGTGTGTTGTATTTGGTTAATATCGTTAGTTGAACGTGTTATCAGTGATGCTCTTGAGAATTTGTTTAATTCATGGTTTGAAAAGTTTAATATTTTTTCATATATTTTTTCTCTCAAATCTCTTGAAAATGCTGATGAGAGTATACTTGAAAAATAGGATACGATAAGTGTTGCAATTATGGATCCAATAACCATTATCATCATATTTATTCCCGTGCTTGTTATGATATTGAAATCAGTATTTTGGATACCTATATTTACGATATTTGCTGTATATGATGGCAGTGTAAGGTCACAGTACACTTCTATTATTAAAAATACAACGATTAATATTAGAGTTGGGATTTGCTTTTTAAATGTTTTTATAATGTTTTTCATCTTTTTTTACGGCGAGGATACTGTGTCCTCTTTAGGGCACAGAGGAAT
>CAZUHM010000180.1:0-2697 GCA_964620575.1 uncultured Methanobacteriaceae archaeon
TTACTGTTTCTCCTGCTAATTCTGGAGTAATTTCGGTTTAATAATGTGTTCTTTTTGATTTTTCAAATATGTCTGTCACTTTTTCACCTGTATACTTTTTAGATAATTATTCCATAATCATTAAGTAATAATATTTAATTATATTTTTTATATTTCTTAAGTTTTTTTAATATTTAAAAAATAATATGAGTTGAAAATATAATTATTTTTCAACATCTTCTGCTCTTTTTCTGATGGACATGGCATGAGCATATAAACCTTCTGCTTCTGCAAGATTAATTACCATGTCTTTTATGTTAATTACTCCTTCTGGAGTTAATTCTTGTATTGTTGGTTTTTTAATAAATGATTCTGCTGATAAACCAGAATACATTCTGGCTCCACCACTTGTCGGAAGAACATGGTTTGTTCCAGACCCATAGTCTCCTCCTGCTACTGGTGTTAAGTTTCCTAAGAAGATAGAACCTGCATTATTGATTGATTCAAGAGTTTTATAATAATCTTCTGTTACTATTACCAAGTGTTCCGGTGCATATGCGTTAGTGAAGTCTATTGCTTGTTCAATGTCTTCTGCTACTAGTATATGACAGTACTTGGATAATGATTCTTCGATTATTTCTTTTCTTTCCTGAATTTCAAGGTATTCTTTTACATAGTTTACAATGTCTTCTGCTGTTTTACGTGAGGTTGAAACCAGTATTGTTGCTGCGTTAGGGTCGTGTTCTGCCTGTGAAAGTAGTTCTGTTGCAATATATGATGGATTTGCTGTTTCATCAACCAATGCCAACATTTCGGATGGTCCTGCCGGAAATTCAATATCCACGGTACCGTATACCAGTTTCTTTGCAGTTGCTACAAAAATATTACCTGGACCTACTATTTTGTCTACTGAAGGTATGCTTTCTGTTGAATATGCCATTGCTGCTATAGCCTGTGCTCCACCTACCTTATAAATGTGTGTTGCGCCTGCAATGTATGCTGCTGCTAATATTTCATCACTTATGTTTCCATCCTTATCCGGTGGAGTACAACAGATGATTTCTTCTACTCCAGCTATTTTTGCTGGAATTACTGTCATTATAATTGATGAAGGGTAAGCTGCTCTTCCCCCTGGAATATAACATCCCACTCTTTTTAATGGTCTGATTATTTGTCCTGCCTTAACTCCTTCTTTAACCTCCATCGTCCAGTCTGATGGGATTTGTGCTTTATGGAATTTACTGACGTTTTCTGCAGCGTTTTCTAATGCTTTTTTCAGTTTTGGATCTATGTTTTCAATACTTTTTTCAATTGTTTCTGTAGGAACTCTTAGTTCAGTGATATCGGCCTTATCGAATTTTAAGGTGTAATCATGTAAAGCCTTATCCTTGTTTTTTATCACATTACTAATTATCTCTTGAACAGGTTGTAGTACATCACTAGAATCCATTTTAATTCTTTCTGTGTATTTGGAAAAGTCTTCTCTTTTTAAGTCTATTATTTCTAGCAATTTAATCCTCCAAACAATACTTTATATATTAATAGTATATCTTTCTGATAATATTAAAAGATAACTAAATTAAATGATTAAAAAAATAAGATGTTATTGTTTAAAAATAGTTTAAAGAAGTTTAAATAAGATAAAAATGGATTTATCTTATTTTATGTCCATGGGTTAGGTGTTCCGGGCATGTCTCCTCCGACTGGAGTTTCTGGTCTTGATGCTACTACATCATCAATACGTAATATTTCTTCAGCAATTTCAGTACATGCTTCAATAATTGCTTTTTTAGATACTTGTGAGTCAAGGATGTGATCTTCTTCCATATCTCTTACTTCACGTTTAATTACGTTTACACCCATGTTTGTTGATTTTTCCTGAGCGGCTAATAACTCTGTGATAACATCAATTGTATCCATACCTGCATTTTTAGCAAGTGCCATTGGAATTTCTTCTAAAGCATC
Source organism: uncultured Methanobacteriaceae archaeon (assembly GCA_964620575.1). Taxonomy (GTDB): domain Archaea; phylum Methanobacteriota; class Methanobacteria; order Methanobacteriales; family Methanobacteriaceae; genus Methanosphaera. The sequence continues at coordinate 1,945 of CAZUHM010000180.1, forward strand.
TGCATATGCATTTACTACTAACTGTTGTTTATCTTTTAAGGTTAAAGCATATTTTTTCAATGCTTTTGCTGCTGCTACGTCAGAAGCTCCTCCTCCTGGAAGTGCTTTGTTGTTTTTGATTGCCTGACTGATAGCACCTATTGCGTCATTAATTGCCTGTTCTAATTGGTCAGTGATGTGTTTTGTACTTCCTTTGACCATTATGTTCAAAGTACCTTTGTTTTTACATTCTTCTATGAAGATGTATTCTATGTTGTCGAATACACGTTTTTCATATACGTGTCCAGCTTCTCCAATGTCGTCGCTTGTTAGTTCACGTATGTTGTTAACGATGTTTGCTCCGGTTGCTTTGGATAATCTTTCAAGGTCTCCTGCTTTTACTCTTTTTGCTGATAGGATTCCAGCTTTTGTTAAGTAGTGTTGACCGAGGTCACTGATTTTTTTGTTGTTGAAAAGAACATTTACTCCGGCATCAACTAATGTTTGTACTTCTTCTTCTAACATTGCTGCTTCTTTATCAAGGTATGCTTGATATTCACCAGGTGTTGTTAGTTTAATTTTTGCACTGTTTTGAAGTTCTCTTGCATCAATAGGGTATTGAAGTAAACAGATTTTAGCATTTTTAACATCTTTAGGCATTTCAGATTCTAATACGTTTTTATCTACTGAAACTGATTCAGTGATTTCGGTATCAGCTGTTCCTTCACCATGAATTTTTCTGATTTTAATCATGTCTTTGTCAATTTCACCGTT
>CAZUHM010000181.1:0-2690 GCA_964620575.1 uncultured Methanobacteriaceae archaeon
TTTTTTCTCCACTCGGTGCTAAGTTAATATCTTTAATATCATATGCCATATATTTAGCCTCTAACAGTTTATTATTTATAGTATTTGTTTTATTCCATTAACTTAATAATTTTTATGTCAGAAATGATTGATATTAAATGGATATTAATTTAATTAAAATTAGATATTCAAAAAATAGTATAATGATATGGAGAAAGAAATGTAGAAAAGATTCTACATCTCTTTTTGTATGAAGGTTAGTTCAGGGATTTTAGTTGTATGAAACCAATTCATTTTCCTTGATTGGTTTAACTTTTTTCATTGCTTTTTCAAATTCGGACATGTATACTTCTTCGGATTCAATGTCATCCCTTAGGGTTAACATTACAGCTTCACGACATACTGCTTCAATGTCTGCTCCTACGAATCCTTCAGTTTTTTCAGCTAATTCTTTTATATCAACATCTTCTGCAAGTGGCATGTCTTTTGTATGTACTTTAAATATTGCTTCACGTGATTTTTCATCAGGTAATCCAACTTTAACATGTCTGTCAAATCTTCCAGGTCTTAGTAAAGCTGGATCAATAATGTCAGGACGGTTTGTTGCAGCAATTACGGATATGTCATGTAATTCTTCCATTCCATCCATCTCTGTAAGTAATTGGTTTACTACCCTCTGGGTTACTCCGCTGTCTCCGGCACCATTACCTCTTGTGGATGCTATTGCATCTATTTCATCAAAGAATATTACAGTAGGTGCAGTTTGTCTTGCTTTTCTGAATACTTCTCTGACTCCTTTTTCTGAATCTCCTACCCATTTGGATAATAGTTCAGGTCCTTTTACGGATATGAAGTTTGCATCACTTTCATTTGCAACGGCCTTTGCAAGTAATGTTTTACCAGTTCCCGGAATACCTGTTAATATTACTCCTTTAGGTGGGTTGATTCCGAATTTTTTGAATTTGTCAGGATTTTTTAATGGCCATTCAACTGCTTCCTTAAGTTCCTGTTTGGCATTTGATAATCCACCTACATCCTCCCAGTTTACGTCAGGTATCTGTACTAATACTTCTCTTAATGCTGATGGTTGGATTTCCTTAAGTGCATTTTTGAAATCTTCCTTGTTTAACACCATCTTTTCAAGTATTTCTTCAGGTACTTCTTTGTCTGTCTGGATTTCTGGTAGGATTCTTCTAAGTACTCTCATTGCAGCTTCTTTACATAATGCTTCAAGGTCTGCTCCTACAAATCCGTGGGTTACTTCTGTTAATTCGTCAAGATCTACATCTTCATCTAAGGGCATACGTCTTGTGTGTACTTCAAGAATTTCTTTTCTTTCATCCTTGTCAGGTACACCAATTTCTATTTCTCTGTCAAATCTTCCAGGTCTTCTTAATGCTTCATCAATTGCATCTGGCCTGTTTGTTGCTCCTATAACAACTACTTCTCCTCTGCTTTTAAGTCCATCCATGAGTGTTAACAGTTGTGCAACGGTTCTTCTTTCCACATCTCCGGTTACTTCAGCTCTTTTTGGAGCAATTGCGTCTAATTCATCGATGAATATGATTGAAGGACTGTTTTCTTCTGCTTCTTCAAATAATTCTCTTAATTGTTCTTCTGAACCTCCAACATATTTGCTCATGATTTCCGGACCATTGATAACTATGAAGTGTGCGTTGGTTTCATTAGCAACGGCTTTAGCTAACAATGTTTTACCTGTTCCTGGTGGACCATGTAACAATACTCCTTTAGGAGCTGATATTCCTAATTGTTTGAACAATTCAGGTCTTTTAAGTGGTATTTCTACCATTTCTCTGATTTTTTTAACTTCATTTTGAAGTCCACCAATATCTTCATAGGATACATCTATGAGATTTTCCACTCCTTCAAATTTGCTTGGATCAACAGGTTTTGTTTCCATTTCTATTTGGGTGTCTTCAGTAATTTTTACTGGGCCTAATGGTTTTGTGTTGACAACTGCTAATTTGATTTCACCTATTGATGTCATGTTTGTCATCATCTGGTTGAATATGTCATCGAATAGCATGTTTGAAGTTTTTGGTGCTTGTTGTCTGCGTACTCCAGTTACTATGATATCTCCTTTGTTGACAATTCTGTTTAGGAATATTCCTGTCAGGTTACCTTGGATTGCAATTTCTTGATCAACTGGTGCTAACTTCACTTTCTTTGCTTCTTTGATTTGTGCTTTTCTTATTGTTACTTCTTCACCTATTGATGTTCCTGCATTTTTTCTTAGGTAACTGTCTATTCTTAATATACCTAGGCTTGCATCTGCTTGGGAAGCTACTAGTGTTGCTGTTGTTATTTTATTTCCTTCTATTTCTATTACGTCACCATCTTGTAAACCTAATTTTTCCATACATTTTGGGTCAATTCTTGCTACTGACCTTCCAATGTCTGATTGTGAGAATGCTTCAGCTACTTTTAATTTTAATTCACTTTCCATCTCTATTCCTCCTTCTCTTTTTCTTATAACATGATTAAAATAATTTTTTCTTTATTTACTTTTTGTAATAATAAGTATATTTTTTTTAGTATATAAAGGTTATTAAAATCTTCGATAAAAAAATTTCTTTTAATAACCTTTTGTAATAATAAGTATTATCATCATAGTATTTATACTTTGTGGTTTTGAGGCACTATTACATTGCGGTCACTTTTTTTAGTGTTTTGTTTTTCATGAATGTTAT
>CAZUHM010000182.1:0-2682 GCA_964620575.1 uncultured Methanobacteriaceae archaeon
GCCCACCATTTCCTTGAGATGGGAGACCGTACTATCGACCAGATGGTTCAAGCAGAAGTCAAGTGTTGGAGCATTTAATCTCGTAGATGATGCCGATTGTATTTATTCTGGTCAATATATCTATGAAAAAGATCAGAAAAATCCAAAATATATTCGTTATGGTACGATAAATAGGAGTTTACTTTCTAATAGAAATTATGTTGATTTGAACTGTTTCTGTCATACACGCGAAATTTATGAACGACTTGGAGGTTTTGATGAAAAGTTAAATCGTTTTGTTGACTGGGATTTAATACTCAGATACATGGAAAAGGGTAGAATTTATTCAGTTCCATTTTTAATGTCAAATTATAATTTTAACATTGCAGAAAACACAATATCAAATAATTCAAAACACTTTAAACAGAGAAAAGAACTAATCAGAAATCATAAAAAAAGATTGAAAAAGCAGAAAATAGACTATAATGTAACTAAAGGAATAAGTGTCATTATTCCTAGTTATGAATCACTTGAAGATATACGTGAGTGTATTTACTCTCTCTTATCCCTGAATGCTCCATGGCTTGAAATAATTGTTGTGGACAATAATTCAAGTGAAGACGTGATAAGATATCTTGTTGAATTGAAGGATGAAGAGAAGATTAAGTTAATATTGAATCAGAAAAATCTTGGATTTACCTATGCTGTGAATCAAGGAATTGAAATTGCCGAGAAAGATAATGATATTGTTTTATTAAATAACGATGCTATTGTTACAAAAAATGCTCTTCAATTACTTCAAAAGGCAGCTTATGAGTTGGATGATTGTGGAATGACTGTTCCACAACAGATATTACCAGCAAATACTAAGACAATTAACACTCATGTTCCGTTTGCAAATAATAATATGGCATGTGACGTGAACTTATCAGCACATCATAAAAACATCATCAATGTTCCCCTCTTCCATAACGGAGAATACACAGAAATCAGCTTTGCACCATTCTTCTGTGTTTACATAAAAAGGGACACATACAATATGTCAATAGGACTAGATGCAGAACTTGGAAGACACTTCCGTTCGGATATGATTTACTGTAACTATGTAAGAAGTGTTCTCAACAAGAAGATATATCATGTAAGCAATGCAAGAGTTTATCATAAGCTCCAACAGTCAACCACTATCCTGAAGGAAAAATCAGAAACTGAACATGACATATTATATGTTCAAAACAGGTGGTCAGAAGAAGAACAGGAAAAATATGGTTTTAAAAGGGCAAAATGGGATTTTGATCCTGAATAATCCTATAATCCATATATTCTCTTTACATCAACAGCATACTGTAATCCATCAGCAGCCAATGTATTCACATAGTCTCTGCTTTTTTTAACTTCTTTGTCCGTTCCACCGAAGTCCAATACAAATTGTGCCCAACGAATCTTGTACCAGTCACTCTTTGTTGACAACTGTTTTAGAGCGTTCTTTGCTTCAAATACCCTGTTATTATAATACTTGCTTTCTGATGTTATGAAAGCTTTTTTTGCACGTACTTGTTTGCAGAGTCGTTCCAAAGTTGTGTCATCATGCAAATAATTAATTTCCTGCCAGCATAGCATGAAATGTTCATATAACTGTTTTTTTGTCCTGTTATTCTCGTTTAATGATAGGTTATGGAAGTAATCTGCCATATTAACTATTGCTTCATGATTTCCCATAGCACATTTTTTCAGTAGCTCATCATAGACTATGCTTTTAAAGTCCAAGTCATATTCTTCCATTGCTTCAAGCAACTTTTTAGTGTTAACATGATATCCTTTGGTGGAATAATCATTGAAACGTTGTGTATCGAATGATTTTTCAAACTCTTCAAGTATTTCATCAGACAATGATTGCATTCCTGTGTAGAATCCTCCAGAACAGAATGTGAACTCTCCGAATACTGCTTTTTCTCCCGTGTCAAACCAGTCAATTCTTACCAGTTTTTCATCTGCATCCATTGCCATCTTCCTGGAGAGTGTTAATATCTGGCTTGCTGATGGTGGAATGACAGGTATACACTGTTGTGCCATGTCATTGTTAATAAACCAGTCTATTCCTTCCTTTAATGGTATGAAGTTTCCGTCAAAGAATGTCATTGTATTGTGGTAAACATTCCTGTCCACCTGCAGTATTAACTTTGGAATTCCGTGAAGACAGAAAACTTTGTAATCATATGGGATTTTATATTCTTTTACGAAGTTATCTACCAATTCTTCAATTATAAAATAAGTGTCTCGCAGTACATGACCCTTTGTTGAATCTATCCTTTGTTGTTGGACTATTATTTCATCAATTGTGTATGTTTTTGCTGAAAGATCATCAAAGTAGGAATTTTCGTCTATTTGTCTTAGAAGCATTACTCCTATACATGAATGTCTGTTTGATATTTTTAGAACGAATTTCTCGGGTAGTTTGCCATTATGATGATATTCTTTTAGTTGTGTTATGTCTGTGAATTTTGCTATTGTTTCCGGATGTGTTATGTTATATTTTTCTACAAAGGAGTATGCGTTTACTTTATCATCTAATTCCCATTTAACGCTATCATCTTTTGCGCTGAATCTTTTTTTCTCAATTTCATAGAATCTGGACTGTCTGTATTTTTGTTGGTGAAATTCGTGTGCTTTTTGTTTATTGTTATTACTAATTATATCAATAGTTAA
>CAZUHM010000183.1:0-2504 GCA_964620575.1 uncultured Methanobacteriaceae archaeon
TGAGATTTTATGATATTAACAGTGGTGAAATTAAGATTGATGGTATAAATATAAACAACTATAATAAGAACAGCTTAAGATCTATGGTGGGCATGGTTCTTCAAGATACATGGTTATTTAGTGATACAATACGAGAAAACATCCGATATGGTAATTTAGATGCAAATGATAAGGAAGTAATTCAAGCTTCAAAAATTGCTTATGCACATAATTTCATTACTCATTTACCTGAAGGATATGATACTGAATTAAATGAAGATACTGATAATATTTCCATTGGACAAAAACAATTATTAACAATTGCTAGAACAATATTATCCGATAAAAAAATCCTAATATTGGATGAAGCTACATCTAGTGTTGATACCCGTACAGAAAAATTAATACAAGATGCTATGGATAGATTAATGATGAATAAAACAAGTTTCATAATTGCACACAGATTATCAACTATTAAAAATGCTGATAAAATATTGGTTATGGATGATGGAAAAATTATTGAAGAAGGAACACATAATGAATTAATTAACATTAAAAATGGTTACTACAAGGGATTATATAATCAATTTGAGATTGAAGGAGGAGTATCTTAAAAGTTTCAACTATAAAATATATTTTTTTAATTTGCAACAGGTTTAAATTATAATTTTCGATAAAAAACATTTATAATTTCCCCTATTTTAAACTTTTTTTATCAGTTAACAGAATTAACTGTCTGCTTTATGAAAAAATTAATATTTAATAAAAACAAAGATAATAACATAATAATTTCATGGAGGAACAATATGAAAAAAATACAATTGATTGGTATAATTATTATATTAATGCTTATATCAGTAATAATTTTAATTAGTCCGTATTCACCATTGAATAAGATTACAGTAAATGGAGAATCTATGAAAATACCTAAGGGATATGCTATTAAAAATACTACAAAAGTAGGTACAACAATTTCCAATAAAACTAACCAATTAAGTATTTATCCTTCTGAAGCTAAAGATTTAGAAGCTGAAACTGCTAAGTATAAGGCAAAATACAGTGAAGGATTTAATATCACCATCCAAAAGATGGAAACTAATAATAAACAAGAAATTTTTAAAACTGAAGCCCAGAATGGAACAAAAGTTATAACCAAATATTATTTTAGGCATAATAATAAAACATTTATTGTTAGATCAAAAAATGCAGTTCCTGAAACAGACAAAGTTGTTCAAAAGTTATTTAGCTCAATTTAACTAGAAAACAACTTTTTACTATTTTTTTAATTATTTGAAAAATTTTCTTTGATGATGACATATTTTCACCATCTTCTTTGATTTTACAAATCTGAAAAAGCCGTTATATATTATCAGTCAAGGATGAGATCTTTATAAGAATAGTTATTTTGATTATTCCACTATGGTTTTGTTGATATCATTCAAGATTATAATTCTTTAACTAATAAAGTAATTGGATATATAGAGAATGATAGTAAAATTGAATAAAAATACGTTGAAATGTTAATACATTTTTCAAATACAGATAAATAATTGTAAAAGTGTTTATAATGGATAAGAAATAAATTGTAGACAAATATAAAATAGGGATGATTTGATGGAATTATTAGATACAATACTCAAAAGACGTAGCGTGAGAACATATACTGACGAAGAAATACCAGAAGAAAAACTTGAAAAAATATTGCAAGCAGGACTTTTAGCTCCCACCAGCAGAAATAGAAAACCTTGTGAATTTATTGTAGTTAAAGATAAAGACACGTTAGAAAAACTTTCAAAATCAAAAGCATCAGGCTCCAGTATGCTTGAAAAGGCAAATGCAGCAATAGTGGTATTTGCAGATACAAATAAAGCAGACACATGGATTGAAGATTCATCCATTGCACTTACATATATGGATTTGATGGCTACAGAACAAGATGTTGGTAGTTGTTGGTGTCAATCACATTTAAGATACTCTGCTGATGAGGAAAGTTCAGAAGTTGTTGTTAGAACCATTTGTTCAATGAGTGACAATTACCGGGTTGTAGGAATATTATCATTAGGAATGACAGATAACAGGCCTAAAGCTCATGATATCTCTGAAATAGATAAAGATAAAATTAAATACCTGAACTAAGATTTGGATAAATGTTTATAATAGAAATAGTTTTTAAAAATAGTTTAAGATATTGGATATCTAAACTATATAATATAATAATTGAATTAAAAGATTAGTTATAATATTGTTTACAATAATTCGTTTTTAAATTTTAAACGCATTGCTTGTTTTCTATGTCCATGGCAACATCTCTGTCTTCTTTGACAATTTTCATTATTGCCATGCTTTTTTTCACATTTTTTATCTTCTTTGTTTTTACAACATTCTTTTTCGTCATGATCTTTTTTTTCTTTGCAACATTCTTTATCATTGTCACAACTCATTTTATCACCAACTATTTTTTTGTAATGTAAAATGTGACTAACAATATTATTTACTTATATAATAATATGAAATTTAGAGTATAT
>CAZUHM010000184.1:0-493 GCA_964620575.1 uncultured Methanobacteriaceae archaeon
GTGAAATTTCTTGTTTACATGATGTGCAAGTCATTTTATCAGCCATGCTATTTTCCTCCTATATGTGTATAAAAATTGTTAATATTATTATTACTGTTTAAATGAGCCATAACCCTAGCAGGGTATCTCCCATTAATGATAAAACAGTCTAAATGATATTTAATTAGTAATTTTGGTAAACATTTATCAATACAAGTTTCTTTAAAAAATAATAGTTTTTCCGCACTAATGCTTTTAATAAGTATTTTATTATTTGAAGAAATGTTACCTCTATATATACCATCTACATGAGCAATCCAACATGCAATAGAATCACTAGTCACATCCCAACTATGTTCCAATGGATCTTCTTTTTTTAAAAGCTCATAACAGAGAATTAATGGAATTTTATTCTTCTTATGGACATCATCAATCTCATCTAGACTAGTAACAGTTTCAATAACATTATTTTTATCAGCAAAGTAATTACCAATAATGTCCAGACATTTATTAT
>CAZUHM010000184.1:522-2421 GCA_964620575.1 uncultured Methanobacteriaceae archaeon
CAGTCCAATGATTAACATCATCAGAAAAAGAAGAAATACTATTAAAATCCCGAATATTATTGGCTAAACTGCCACCACCATTAACAAGAACAATCTTTTCATCACATTTAGAAAAAGACTCACATAATACCTCAGTATATTCTGGAAATAAACTACCACCAATCTTAACAACAGTAACCATAATAAAAACCTATAATAACTTTAAATGACCAGTTAACCTATCAACTTCAGAATCTCTGGCAGGACCAATACCGATACATGTTTTAGTGGCAGGATCAATCTGTGTATGACCGGCATCAGTGATTAAAGCACAAGGTAAACCATTTTCCTTAACAATATAATACAATTTAAGTAATTCTTGCTCAGAAGAAACCTTCAAAACAACCTTTTTCTGACCAAAAGCTTCCCATTGTTTAATACTTCGTTTACTAGCTCTTTTATAACTGTTTAAACTTGCATGACAAGCCTGTGCAGCAATTTTTCCCTTACCCATTTTCAAATCAGTTCTCATAACAATAACTTGCTTCATAAAAATCTCCCTTAATCAATAACATACTTGTCAGGAATCAAACGCTTTCCAACACGGGAAGAATCCACACTATAAACTTCCATACCTGGAATAACTGATCTAACAACAGGAATACCAATATTTCTTGTTAGATCAACATAATAAGCATCTTTCACTCCTGAAACTTCCAACATGTCCATACTCTTTTCAATGTTTTCCTTAAAAGTATCCTGCGAATAATCTGTCATATCATTTAAATCAATGCTATCCTCAGAATCTCTAAACCAGTGTTTATTGAGTCTTTTCATCCTGTCATAACCAGTTTCTCTTAATAAATTGGCACGGGTAGTGTCTTCACGCGTACCATGAATCTGCGTAGCTCTACTTTGGGCAACTTCAGTAATAGCCCTAATAGCAGCAATCTCCGGATCAAGATGCGTACCAATACCTAATGTAAGTAATGCAGGATCCTTAAGGGATAAATCTTCACTGACAGCACCAATGGTAGGAATATCATTCTCACTGGTTAAGTCAATAAGCTTAATAGATACATTGGCATCATCAAACTTAGAAAATAACTCCAATATGTAATCATTGCTTGAATTATCACAATTAATCTCACGTTTATTTTCTTTGAACGCTTCAAACAGGCTCCAAGAATCCCTTTCAACAACCTCCATCATACCATGAAATATGGCCTCTTCCAGACTATTACCTGAAGCCAAACCATTAGTATTGGATAGGAAGAGATGTTTAACACCTTCATGATTATACGGATGAAAAACAGCATTTGTCGGAATATAAATACTATCACCTGTTACAACAGAATAACCCTCAGTCCATTCAATCTCTTCACCATGATAACTGTCCCTTGGCAATATTAAATCCTCGGGATTAAGACAGTCATTCTCATCATATTCCCTGATAACTGTCTTATCACAGTCCTGCATCTCGGCAGAATATCTTTCAATAGCCTCCATTATAGAAGAAACTTTGGCATGTATCTGGGTAGGACCTTTACCGGCATAAATACTTACAGCACCTTCATCAGCTAACGGACGAACAGATGTAAACACAGGAATCTTAATTCTATCCAAATGTGTAATGTTGGATGTTCTGGTTAATCCGATTTCTAATGTTATTTTAGAAATTTTTTCTAATGTTTCCTCAGGACTCATTGTTCTATGAGTGGACTTTTTATACTTTACAGGTGATTCATCAAGCATTATATCAAACTCTGTTTTAATTAGATTATTCTTAATTAATATTATCTTTGTCTCTTAATTTTCATATGTTTTTTTCATTTTGTATGTTAACAGTATAGTTATAATTCAGTGACTAGTAATATATTATTAGCATTAAATTACTACGGAAAGATTTTATATGAAAAA
>CAZUHM010000185.1:0-2410 GCA_964620575.1 uncultured Methanobacteriaceae archaeon
GTTCGTTAGCTTCTGGGTTTTGTTCGTTAACTTTTGATTTTTTTTGTAAAGATTGCTATTTTTATTTTCAAGAGATTTTATCTCATTTTTTTTATTGTTTATTAGATTAATATATTTTTTTTCCTTGTTATTCAGGTCTGAAATTAAATTCTCTAGAACTGAAATATATGCTTTTGATTTTGAGTTAATATCTTTTTGAATTTTAATTTCATCATTTAATTTATTAATCTTCTCTTCAAAAATAATGTTATTATCTTCTGAATATGTTGTATTTTTTTGAAAAAAAGATGTATTCCCTTCATTAATTTTAATTTTCATTTTTTTAGTCTCTCCTTAAATATATATTTAATATTTTTATCTAATAAATTTATAGTAATTGACATTAAAATTAAATTTAATAATATGATATGCATGTAATATGTCAGAACAAATACTCATTAAAGAATATATGGACATTATTTCAGAAGTTCAGTCGAAATAAAGAAATTAGAAATGAAATAAGATTAAATGAATAATTTAAAACTGCTAAAGAAGTTCATGAAGCGATTAAATGACATATTCATGTGGATTATAGTATTAGACAAATAGAACAAATATTGAAGAAATTAGATTATACTTATATAAAATGTATAAAATTATCATAAAAAGCTGAAAATGTAAAAAAATAATTAAAAGTAGATTATTTAGAATATATGGAATACACCACAATTTTTTAGATAAAATGTGTTGCTAGAATCAAGATAATAGTCAAAAAAACATACTACAAATGAGTAACAAAAAAACACTGATTAAACCAACAGAAAAAATATCCATTTCGGTATGTATTCAGTAATCAAAATTATAAAAATAGAAAACAAAGAATATCTAAAAATTCGTATCAATTTAATGGTATTTCAACAACACCCTAACAAAAAACTACAAAAAAATTAAATTATAGAAAACATTTCCAATATAAAAACAGTTCAAGTAATAATATTATTTCTAATTCTGTGGTTATTATTTGCTTGAAAACCGTGAAAATGTTCCTTTTAAAAAAGTTTAGAAAGAATTATTTATTTCATTCCAAAATTCTAAAATTTCTTTATACATTAACTCTAACTCATCCTTAGTACCTATTTTTTCTATATCCTCAATAAAGTAATGTCTATGTATTTTTTTAGGAATGTACATCACGTTTCCTGAATAATATGTTGCAAGATAATTTATAGGATTGTTTGGTATATAAAATTCATAATCTTCAAATTTAGTTTTTTTAAGAGGAAAAACATTGGAAACATGGATTGGCTTTACATTAGCACCATCAAGAGAACAAATAATGAAATCCTGTTTTTCTAAAGTTATTCCAGCAGTATCATTTCCTCTATTTATTCCATCTTCAAAAGAAACAACGTTATTACTATAATCCTTTTTAAAATCCTTTCTAAGTTGACCTACTTTTCTTCGAACTTCATTAAGGGATTTTGAATCGTTATTTTCAATGAAAATATAATCCATAGGATAAACTTCAAGTCCTGCATGAGGTCTCTTATAAATAAATTGAAGTACGGGTGTTAAACTATTTTCAGAAAGTTCGGCATTTTTAAAAACAGTGCTACCTTTTCTAACAGTAAGTTTCTCTTTTAAACCTTCAAAACGATCAATTTCATCAGGTAAAACTTCCATAAATCTTTCATAATCTATACGGGGCATAGCAAGATCTACTTCATCGTCCCAAGGAACAAAACCTTCATGTCTAACAGCACCTAACAAAGTTCCAAAAGTTAACCAGTATTCTAAATTATATTTTCTACATATGTTATCAATAAATTTCAGCATTTCAAGGGTCACTAACTGAAGATTTCTTAATGTACCATTAGCTTTAATAATTTTATTTGATATGATAATGTTTAGTATATCATAATATGAATCTATTATTTCATTTTGTTCTTTCAATTCTTTTTCTAATTTCTTATTTTGTTTCATTAAGAAATTTACATCATTTTGTATTTTTTCTAAATCGGAATATTTTTCTGAATCGGAATTGTTTTCCATTTAACCACCTGCATTATATTAATAAAAAGAAGTATCGTTCTTATTGAATAAATCATTGATTTTAGCTAACGGTAATATTTTTAATATAAATTATTATATGTGTTATTTAATTATAAAAGATTATAGATTTATTATTTCAATGCATTTAACTTTATGTTTTACTCAAAACAATTAACAGCGTTATTTTTTCAATCAATACATATTATAGTAATAAATAATAAAATAATATTATTTAAATGAAAATTCTTTGGGGTAACTAGAATGTTTAATAATACACAAGAAGATTATGGAGAAATATCAAATAAATTACAAACAATGTTTGAAGCCTGGTTCTGTTCTCCGCGCACCTGTGTTCGGGAATGTTCGCTCGCTATACTAC
>CAZUHM010000186.1:0-2286 GCA_964620575.1 uncultured Methanobacteriaceae archaeon
TTCGTAGATAAACCTTCTACAAATCCACATCCTCTACAGGATGTGGTAGTTTAACTTCCTGATAGCTGCCATCATACCTGCCTGAACCAGTAACTTTAAAGACAACAGCCTGTGCAATACGTTCTCCCTTTTTAATCTGATAATCATAATCCCCATTGTTGACTATCATAAACTGCAGTGTTCCATAAAAGCCGGGATCTCCAACAGCAGTATGAACACATATAAAACTTCTCAGAAGAGTTGAACGTGGCAGATATAACATGGAATAACCGACAGGAATCTTTGTTTTTCCCATGATGCTGACACTGTAACTAGTCTTGGCCTTAAGGGTATAGATGCCATCAACACATTCTACTTCTTCAAGCGGTGGTAAATTCTTCTCGTTATCAATTAAAGAACCATTTCCCGCCTGTTTATATAACTTGTCCATTCTAAGATCAATACCTGAAGGCTGAATGGTATCATCATATTCTGGAAATAATCTTCTTAATTCTTCCTCACCTAACATAAAAACGGACCTCGAAATCATTATAATATTAGTTTGAATTAAAAATTATTTAACTTTTTTTAAACATAATAATTATTATATGAAAGAAAATTATTTGGGAGAAAAATAATGTTAGATTATTTGGAAATTATTAAAATATTCCTGCGGGGATTACTGATGGGAACATCTGATATAATGCCAGGAATATCTGGTGGAACAATAGCCTTGATAACGGGAATATATGATAAGTTAATAGGTTCTATAAGTAACATTAAGCTAATGTTTTTAAGACCATTATTAAAAGGAGATTTTAGGGAATTTAAGAAGCAGTTGTTTGAAGAAATAGACTTCGAATTCTTCATACCATTAGGACTGGGTATAGTAATAGCAATGCTCTTAATGGCAAGCGTAATAAACTACTTGCTTGGAAATTATGCTGCATTCACATATTCATTCTTTGCAGGTTTAATACTTGCATCAATATACGTACTCTACAAACAGTTGGATGCATTTAATCTTACGGCAATAACTACCACGGTAGTCTTTGCAGTGTTGGCATACATATTTGTAGGATTAAATCCTATGCAGGCATCACATTCACTTCCAATATTGTTCATATCAGGATTCATCGCAATATGTGCAATGCTGCTGCCTGGAATATCCGGATCATCACTTCTACTGCTTTTAGGTCAGTATGAATACATGATAAATGCCTTACATCAGTTTTCAATAGTTGAAATAATAGTATTTGTCGTAGGGGCAGGAATAGGATTTATGGCAATGAGCAGAATAATCAAGTACATGCTGGAAAACCATAAGCAACTGACAGTGGCAACACTCATAGGAATAATGTTGGGTTCAATGAGAGTTCCCGCCCAGCACATAGTAACGGCACCGCCAAGTTCTTTACCTGTATGTTTGGTAATTGCAGTAATAGGAGTTATAATAGTAATAGCAGTAGAAACGAAATTTAATTACGAACTGATATAAGGTGATATATTTTGCCAGATTTAAAAAAACATTTCAATAACGAAGCAGAAGCATTTGACAAACAGGTACTTAAGAACATTCCATGTTATAACCAGATGTTGGAAGCATTAATAAATGCAATACCAGACAAAAAAGAAAGTCCGAAAATACTGGACCTGGGCTGTGGAACAGGAAACATCACAAAAAAAGTACTTGAAAGATTTCCAAAGGCACAGGTTACCTGTCTTGACCTGTCAGAAAACATGATACTCATAGCAAAGGACAAACTAGCAGAATATGATAATGTTGAATACATTGTCGGAGATTTTACAGAAGTGGAAATTACTGAGAAATATGATGCAATCATTTCATCACTGGCCCTGCATCACATACCAAACGATGAAGAAAAACAAGCCATGTACAAAGACATTTATCAGGCACTAGAAAAGGGTGGAGTATTCTACAACGCTGATGTAATAAAAGCAAACAGCACATACAATAATGAACTTAACGATAAAATAGCAATTCAGGACATGAAAGACAATGGTGTAACCGAAGAGGAAATTGCAGAACATAAGGAAAAACGGGATGCTAATGACATTCCAACAACAATGTATAATCATATAAAAATGCTTGATAACGTAGGATTCCAGGAAATTGACATAATATGGAAATACTATTCAAATGCAGTGTATGGTGGAAGTAAAAAAGAGTAAAACCTGCTTTTACTCTATAAATTCTATTTTTTGTAATAATTATTTGAATTTATAGTTAGTTACCAAACTTTTGTTATAAATTTTATATACCATTCTTCAGTTAGTTTATGATTT
>CAZUHM010000187.1:0-2286 GCA_964620575.1 uncultured Methanobacteriaceae archaeon
TTCATTATTTTTATTGTATTTTCTTTATTTTAAATAATTAGTGCTTTATTTATTTCCATGGTATGTATTATAAGTGTTGATTATTTTAATCTTGTTTTTAATTATTAATTAGGGTTATCTTTTATATAATTTGTTATATATTTATTATTTAGTGATGTGATTTCTATATTTTTTTAATTTAAGTTGTAGTTTTGTCATGATTTATTTGGTCTTGAAATATGGTTGATAATGATGGAAATATGGTTCTAACTGATGGACTTGTATTGCAGGAGGAAAAGTACTGGAAAGAGTTTACTGGCAAAGAGATTATTCCATAATATAATTCTTGTGAACTATATTTAGAGGACGAAGACATTGAATGGTTTGTTGATAAGTTTGAAGATTATTATCTATGTTCAGTATGTTAACAGGCTTATACGTATAGTTGGGGACAGAATGTTGTACGTTTTTATATTATGATGGTAATTTGATTGAAGTAGGAACATCTATGTAGTATGTTTTATTAAATTCATACTTTAGATTTTTAGTATTTGTTTGTATTCGTTTTTTAGTTCTTCTTGTTGTTTTTGGTTTAAGTTTCCACTGTTTACTTCGTTTAGTCCGTATTCTAGCATTTGGTATAATATTTGGTTTAGGTTGTATCCTTTTTCTGTTAGGTGGTATTCCTTGTTTTGTTTTTTTATTAAATGGTTGGTTTCCATAAATTTTAGTGTGTCTGTCAGTACTCGTGTGCTTAGTGTTTTTTCTTCTAAAAATTCGCTGAATTGGGTTTTTCCAATGAATATGTCTCTTATGATGAAGATTACCCATTTTTTTGATATCAGTTTTAGTGTGTCGTCTATGGGACAATTGTCATCATAATCCTTTATTGTTTTCATAAATTATCTTTTCTCCTGTTTTTTGTGAGTTTTTGCTTACAAAACTCTTTTATATAATATTTTAAATATCATCTTATAACAATGTTATTGTAATATTTTTTAGTGGAGTGAATTAATATGAGCAATGATAAACATGTAATAGAAGCTCTTGGTAAAGCGGAAGTAATTATTGAAGATGGTGTTATAACTAGTATTGGTAATCCTGTTGTAGATTACTGTTCAATTTTTGAGAAGTATCAGGATAATGGTGATTTGACCGAGGATTTTATTAGAAAAAACATTACAAAAAGAATTAATGAATTCGGTATGTGCACTTCCAATCGTTCTGTTAAAGTTGATGATGTTATGAGTTTTGGTACTAGTGAAACGTTACGTACAAATATGGAGGAGGGTAATGTTGATTGTGTTGTTGGTGCTTGTGATGGTGTTGGTACTTTGCTTATGACTGATTCGGATATTGTACAGGGTGTTGGTGGAAGAGTGTCTGCATTAATAAGTACCACACCTATACCTGAAGTTATAGAAAAAGTAGGAAAAGACAATGTGTTAAATCCAGATGCTGCTGAATTAGATCCTATAAAAGGATTGGAAATGGCGATTGAACGAGGTTATAAGAACATAGCTGTTACCATTATTCCATCACCAATTATAAAGGAAATTCGGGAGTATCCTGTTGATGATGTTAATATTTACATTTTTGTTGCTCATACTACTAGTGTGACAAGAGATGAGGCTGAAATGTTGTTTGAATATGCTGATGTTATAAGTGGTTGTTCTTCATTATATATTCGTGAAGTAGCAGAAGAACGTAAACCATACTATGCAGGTAATAAAGTTCCATTATACGCGGTTACTGATGTTGGTCGTAATATGTTGGATCTTCGTTTAAAATATATTGGTAAAGGCTTAACTGCAAAGAATTATCCCCAAGATTTTAGTAAAAGTCCTAAACCCTTAATATGATAATTATTAAATTGAAAATTCTTTTTTTCTTTCATTTTCCCAGACCCTCAACCATACTTTTTTTATTTTTCTTCTAAAGCTTTATTATTTTTTGTATGTGTTGTTTGGAAATAAGCTATTGGTGGTAGGATCTATGTTAAATTGTATATTAAATTTTTGTTAAAAAAAGAGGATGTTTGGGGAGGTTATGTAAGATTTAATATATTTCACTATTTTATTTTTACTACATTCTTTCCTACTTTAGCTTACTAATACTGTTATATTGTTATTATACCTTTGCAATTACATTAAATGTTGTCTTCGTTGTGGTTGCTTTGTATTTAAGGTTTCCAGCATAGGTTACTGTTACGCTGTTTGTTCCTACCGTATTTGTATTATGCTTAAGTGTGTATGTTCCGTTTGTATCACTTTTTGTTGTGTATTTTTTTCCGTTGATTGTGATTGT
>CAZUHM010000188.1:0-2217 GCA_964620575.1 uncultured Methanobacteriaceae archaeon
CTGTACTTGTTCCCATACCAGGTCCTACCCTCAAAATTCTACCACTTGATTTCCAAAATGCTTTAATATAATTTGATACAGTTGTATCATTGGGTGAAATCAACATAGTTTCATATGCTTTTTTTTCTGCACTTTTTATTGTTTTATTAGTTATTGTATATATAATAGCCAAAGCTATAAAAATCCAGCCTATAGAAAAAAAATTTTGTTCCATTACAATCAACCCCTTTGCATAAATAAAATTAAACAGGAATGCCTTTTATCATTAAAGCATTTTTTAATTGTTCCTTTAATTCTGTTGAAACATTGGTATAATCAGAGATTTCTATAAAACCTTGTGATAATCTTATTCTTGTTTCAAACACATTATATTTTTCTATTACCTTATTTGAATGTTTTAATACTTTTATGTACTGAGCAACTGTGTTGTTATTTGGGTTCATAATCATATTTTCAAATGCTTTACTCTCATTCTTAATTGAAATATAACCTATTACTAAACCAATAACAGTAACAAAAAAAGCAACCACTAAAAAAAATATCCCCACACTAAGTATAATCATAATCATACTCCTTTCTACAAATACTACCGACACAAGGAAGTTTTATTTAATTATAATAAATTTAACTTTATTTGTCAATAGTTTATAATTATAAATATAAAATATTTATTTATGGTGTTATATATGAGTTATTACAATGAAAAAGAATATGATATGTTTATCATAAAAATAGGGTTGAGAGTTGGTTATTATAGAAGATTGGCAAATATGACACAGCAACAGTTAAGTGAATACAGTGGTATGTCACTTAATTTTATATCTCAACTTGAAGGACCCAGTGCCCCATATGTTCCTTCACTGAAATCTCTTTATAAAATCAGTAAGGCATTAGGTGTATCTGTCAGTAAATTGACAGACACAGAAGAAGACTAACTATACAAATATATCTCTTTCAAATCTTTTCTTTCTGCACTGTGGGATAGGTGCCTTTGTATCACAAATTTCTCTGCTCTATCCCTTGACCAACCCAAAGAAACATAATATTCTACTGCAAACTGGCAATGGTACTTTCTGAATTCGTGGTTTTTTCCAGTTTGTGGAAGTCCAAGAGATTTTGTAATTCTTCTGATTTCATTACTCATTATAAGTCTTGCTTGTTTGGTGTTCTTGGGTAAATCAAATAATCTTGCTTGTGGTGGTTTATCTTTTATCAATTCCATAAAAAACTCTCTGTATTGGGGTAAAATAGGTCTGTAAGACACTTTTCCACCCTTGCCAATGATTTTTATTGTGTTGTAGGTGTCTATCCTATTATCCTTAATTGTGGTGGTGTAAATATGTTTGGTTAGGTTTATATCAGATACTTTTATATTTATCAATTCAAAAACCCTACAACCTATAAATGCCATTGTTTTTATCTCTGCTTGTCTGGTGCTCTTGTAATTATAAATCTGTTCTATTTGCTGATTGGTGTATATTCTCTTTGAATTTGCCTTGTGGGTGTCTGCTACCTTGTAATTTCTCACTTCTTGGGTATAAAAATTTTCACAGTGGAATTTTGCACTACAAGCAATAGATACTTTTTCAATCATATTCTTATATGCTGAAATGGTTTTAGAACTGCAACCTTGCTTTGTGTCTAAATATGCCATACACATTTGGGGAGTAATATCCCTAACCATTTTCACATTGTAATTTTCTTTCAGAAACCTTGTAAAATTCTTTGACTTCTCAGCAATATTCTCTGCTGACCTTTGAGAGAAGATATAATTTATACTGGTCTGATTTTGTTTAAACTCCCTTTTTCCTACTTTGTGGTAATCAGTTCCATTCTCTTTATTAAATACTTCTGTTCTTTTTTCTGTGTCTTGTAGGTTGATCTCTGCCAATGCTGAATGTATCTGATACTATGCTTTGATGCGTGAAAGAAGTGTATGTACTAATTTATTATTTTCTCGTCATGCCTTGACTATTCTCGTCATTTATGATATGATTGACGAGAATAGAAACGAGGTGAGGCAAATGCGCGGGTTTAATTATAATACTTTGAAAGATAAAAAATGGGATAATGAGGTTGTAAATTACTTGTCATTAATTCATGAAGCTAAGGGCAAGCAATCTTTATATTTAAAGCAGAAACCCGATGAGCTGAACAGGCTCATAGAAATTGCAAAAATTCAAAGCACCGAGGCTTCGAATGCGATTGAAGGCATTG
>CAZUHM010000189.1:0-1120 GCA_964620575.1 uncultured Methanobacteriaceae archaeon
GACGACTAATATTTAATTTTTCAGCAATTTCATCCTGTGTTGAAGGAGCTTCATATAAAATAATATCCAATATTTCCTTCAGCGTATTGTTCTTAATATTCTTTGGCATAAAGTTCACTTAAAAAAATTTCTAGAAAAAATATATCATTAATAATTAATACTATATTTTATAAAATAATTAATCTTTTCAAAAATCTTAATTATCTTATCATTATAAAATTTTAAATAAGAAAAAAAATTACAAAAATTTATGATAAATTATATTAATAAAAAACATATTTAAGGACTGATTTTAATGTTTACAGACAATTATAAAAAAGAAGAAATGCCCGTAAACTTATATCGCAAAATAATGCAAGCAAGAAAAAAATTTAAAGATAAGGGCATCACAAAATCAGGATATAACAAATTTCAGAATTTTGCATATTATGAACTAAAAGATATTATTCCGGAAGCAATCGAAATCTGTCTACAACTGGATTTGGCAACAAGATTCACATATGAAAACAACCATTATGCATTAAAAGTATATGACCTGGAAAACAAGGAAGAAACAGAATTCTGCATGCCTGGAAAAGAATATTCAAATGAAGGAAATATCAACAATCAACTACAAAACTTAGGAAAAATTCAAACATACATCAGAAGATACTTATATATGCAATTTCTAGACATCACAGAAAATGATGTTGTGGATGCAGAATCAAGTTCTAAAAAAAATCTCAAGTACCCGGTAAGATAATTGGTGAAAAACATGTCCACAAAAGAAGTATTTGCAGGAAAATTGGTCGATAGAAAATCGAAGTTTTATGCTCATTTATACAAAATAGAAAACTTGAATGAAGACATAGAAGAAATTCAAAAAATCCATAATAAAAAATATAAAAAAGCAGCACATCATTGTTATGCAGCACTAATTAATAATCAGGAAGACTCCCGTAATGACGGAGAAGTAGGATCTCCTGGAAGAGTATTGTTGGAACTGTTACATGAATACGAATTAGACGGATATATGATAATGGTTTCAAGAATATTCGGTGGAATAAAATTAGGACAGGGTGGAGTTGCAAGAGCCTTTAGAAATTCAGGTCGAGGCGTAATAGAAGCCTATAAAAATAGT
>CAZUHM010000189.1:1130-2200 GCA_964620575.1 uncultured Methanobacteriaceae archaeon
ATTCATCAAAGCTTTTCTTTATGACATAACAAAAAATAGTTAATAAAATAGTTAGATGGTGTTTAACCATCAATTTCTTTTTTTTTAAAAAAATTAATAATAATGTTGTACTTCTTTTTCAGTTGTACCTTCTTCATGAATTGTAAGAATTGTATATAGTATTGCTAATATAATTCCAATGTTAACATATTCTCTAAGAGAACTAATAAATGATGTTAACATCATAGCATTCATGCTTATATCTGCATATCCAAATATTAACTCTATAATTCCAACAATAATTAAAATTATACCACTTGAACTGCGGAACTTTTTAGAAACTAACGGGAAAATACCCATAACAATCAATGCATATCCTATAGTTCTAAATAAAGTCCAATTAGTTATAGACTCCAGTGAATAAAATATATCATATGGGATTATATTAATAGCACCTAAGAAATGAATTAACTCAATAATTAATATAACTACCAACGGGAAAATAAAAAGTATTTTTGCGGTTAAAAATGAACCATCAGATTCATTTGTACGTTGCTGATATCTTTTAGTTCTGGTACGGTTAGTAGTTCTAGGTCTAGGCATTTTATTATGTGATGGAGTATCAATGTACTCATATGTTTCGAAAGAATGACTATTATTCATACCTTGACTTGATCTGCTTTGTTGCTCATAATCATTAATTCTATCTTTAATCGGCTCTTTAAAGTATGCTTTAAGAGATTCAGCTATAAGCGAAGTTACTACAGCCCCAATTATTGTACCACTTATTCCCATCATAGATGTTAATATGGCTACTACACCAGATATGAAAGCTAAAAGTACTATATCAGTTACTTGAGCTTTTGACAATTTATTCTTATCTCCTATTTTTTCTTTTATTGAATTTAATAATCTATAGTTACTTCATATTAAAGTTGTTGTTAATTTATAAATTTTCTACCATTAAGTATAAATATAACTTAATGTAGATATAATATTGTTCTTGATAATTGAACATGAAATTATTTTAATTTTGTATATGCAGGGGTGCCCGAGCTGGCCAAAGGGGGTGGACTTAAGATCCTCTGGCG
>CAZUHM010000190.1:0-2164 GCA_964620575.1 uncultured Methanobacteriaceae archaeon
GGCTCCCAAAGCCCAAAGGATCGACCAAGCTACCCTACGGACCCAATGCATAAATAAAAACAGAGCCCCAGGAGGGAATCGAACCCCCGACCGCGTGATTACAAGTCACGCGCTCCACCGACTGAGCTACTGAGGCACCCTTTATTTCCCAACCAATTTTAACCTAATTGGTTAGAAGCCATTTATTATTTAAATTCTTAATCATATATAAATGTTTCTATAAAAAATATTCAAAGAAAAAAAAGATTAATTAAATGGAAGTATTTAATCAAATTCAACCAGTTTAATCTTAAAAAAATTTTAAAAAATTTGTAACTACTTATTTGATTTAGCAGATTCAATTAAAGCTTTTACAGCAGGTAATTCGTCACCAGCAATTAAACTGATACTTGCTCCACCACCACTACTAATATGTGTTACATCATCATCTAAATCCATACTACTAGCTGCAGCTGCTAGATGTCCTCCACCAATAATTGAGAATCCATTTGATTGAGCAATAGCATTTAATAAATCTTCAGTTCCTAAATTAAAACCTTCTTTTTCGAATACTCCTGCAGGACCATTAGCAAATAATGTTTTTGCAATAAGTATTTTTTCTTTATACATTTCGATAGTTTTTGAACCAATATCATATATTGGTAAGTTTGGTATTTCATCTGACGGATATTCCACACGAGCATCATTTTCTAGTATTGCCAAGTCTACAGGTAGAATAATTTTTTCATCATAATCTGCAAGTAATTCTTTTGCAATATCTATGTACTCTTCAAATCCTCTTTCTTTAATAAAGTTTAAATTATATTCCTGAATATCATATCCTTTTGCTACCATGAATATGTTTGCTACCAATCCCGTTGTAAGTATGTAATCTGCCTGATTTGATTTAAGTGCATTTGCCATTACATTTATTGAATCATCTGCTTTAATTCCACCCAATACATATACTCTTGGTTCCTGTGCATTGTCTATGATTCCAAATAATGAACTTAATTCCAATTCCATTACTCTTCCTGCAACTGATGGTAGAACTGATGCAAATCCTATAAGACTTGTTTGTGATCTATGTGCTGCTGCAAATGCATCGTTGACAAAGTAGTCTGCTAATGGATATAGTTTTTGTATCATCACAGAGTTTGTCTGTTCTTCTTTTGATAATTTCATCATTTCTTCTGAGAAGAATCTTACATTTTCAAGTAGCACTATTTCTCCATTTACCATGTTTGAGATTACATTTGTTGCTTCGTTTGAGAATATGGAATCTACATATTGTACTTCTTTTCCGATTATGTTTGATAGTGCTAGTGCATGTTGTTTTAGTGTTGTAAAGTCTGATTTTCCTGGTCTACTCTGGTGTGCTAGTATTACAACTTTTGCTCCTCTTTCTGATAGTTCGGATATTGTTGTTGAGTGTAGTACCATTCTTGTATCATCTAATAATTCACCACTTAATGGATCTACTGGACTGTTTACATCTACTCTTAGTAGTACTGTTTTTCCTTCAAAGTCGTAGTCGTCCATTGTGTCAAAATCATAATCCATTATTATCCCCTCATTTTTTATAGTATTATAATATTATATTAAGCTTACTAAGTCTAGTAGTGCTTGTTTTTGGTCATCTGCTTTGATTATTCCAGATGCTAAGAGTACACCTTGTGTTCCTAATTCTAGTGCTGCTTTCATATCTTCTCCCGTAGATATTCCTGCTCCACAGAGTACATTTATGTCTTTGTTTATTTTATGTATTTCTTTTACTGTGTTTTCTACGATTTCAGGGTTTGCCTGTGATACTGGTATTCCTGTTCCTATTAGTTCTGGTGGTTCTATTGCTATGTAGTCTGGGTTGAATGATGCTGCTGCCGCACTTGTTTTAACATTGTTTGTGCACAGTACACTTGTCAGTTCAAGTTCTTTTGTTTTTTCTACCGCTGCATCTATGTCTGCTATGGTTAATCTTTGTTCTGAATGGTTGATTAGTGTTCCTGTTACTCCTGTTTCTTTTATTGCTTCAGGTAGTGTTGATCCTGTGTGTCCCCCAGGTGTTATTGCATCCATGTGCTGGGAGTAGACTGGTATGTCTACTTCACTGATTATTGGGTAAAGGTCTACTGCTTGTGGTGCTACTGCCATGTTTACGCCGGATTCTTCACTTGCTTCCTGAACA
>CAZUHM010000191.1:0-433 GCA_964620575.1 uncultured Methanobacteriaceae archaeon
TTAAAGTAAAATAAAAATAAACAAAGATATTAATGTAAATATAAAAATAGTTAACTTGGATAGTTTAACAGCTCTTGAAATATCATCTTTTGTGATTTTTTTCACATCATCACCTAAAACATAAGTATTTTTCTTAACAAGTTGAATATTAAGTGATCCTGCTGTTGGAGCCATTGTATAACCTGAGTTTGGCGATGGACAATTTCTAGCATCTCTCATCATTATTTTAAAAGCTCGTCTCCAATCATATCTTAAAATAAAAGCAGATAAAACAATACATAGACCTGAAAGCCTTGAGGGAATATAATTTAAGATATCATCGATTTTGGCAGGTACATAACCAATATTTTTAAGCTCAGGAGTTTTATATCCAAGCATTGCATCAAGCGTATTTGAAATTCTATACCAGAAA
Organism: uncultured Methanobacteriaceae archaeon; assembly: GCA_964620575.1. Taxonomy (GTDB): domain Archaea; phylum Methanobacteriota; class Methanobacteria; order Methanobacteriales; family Methanobacteriaceae; genus Methanosphaera. Next base: position 413 of record CAZUHM010000191.1, read on the forward strand.
GGTATTAGTAATGTAAGATAC
>CAZUHM010000191.1:443-2054 GCA_964620575.1 uncultured Methanobacteriaceae archaeon
TAAAACTGCAGTATATGAGTCAGTAATGTTTTCAGTCATTGATTCAATTGTTGCTGATACTATAATGCTTTCTGATAGCTCATCAGTATCACGACTTACAAGGTATGAAACAGACTGTCTTGCCTTATCAATACTTTCATCTAAATCATCTTTAACACTAATAGCTGTTTTTAAAAGCATATTAATAGAAAAAGTTGTGGATAACAATATTGTATAAATAATAAATAATAAATAAATATTTATTGATAAAATAAAACATAATAAATAAATTATTACAAATGAAATTGATGTCATTGAAATTACAACTAGTAATCCTGACAATCTGTTATTAATGTTAATAAATAATTTTTTAAAGTAATTTATCATATTACCAATTATTACAACTGGATGGATTCTTGTTGGCAACTCACCAAAGAGGACATCTATTGCAAGTGAAAATATCAATGATAATATAATAAATAAAAATAAATTATTCATAGTTTAATATATATAATAAAAAAATAAATATTTTATTAATAATAATTTTGAGATGAAAAAATGTCAATGGAAGAAAATGTTAAAAAATGGTTACAGGACGAAGATTTACTTCGTGAAGTAAAATATGATGAAAATGCCGATTTTCATTTCATTGTTGAATTTCCAAAAGAAAACATAATGGATGTTGTTAAGCCAAAAGACAAGGATTCAATTATTATTGCTTGCGCTACTCAGGTAGCTCCACAACATGTTTCACTGATAGAATCCGCTGACATGAAGACAAAAAAAGAGTTTATTTTAGATTTGAATTTCGGTTTAAACACATTTTTAGTTGATTTTGAGCTTCAGGTTAATAATGATATATTACGTCAATTTGTTATCACAGAACAGATATTTGAAGATGGATTGACTAAAGACATGTTAATTAGAACAATGAAAAGAGTTTTCAAGGCCAAATTACATTGTATCTGGCTAATCGATAAGAAGTTCGGATCTCTTCCTGCACCTTCAAATCAAAATGACATGTTCATTTAAAGAGGGAGAGGTGCGTTTCAACTGAAACGTTTACGAAGGTATATTAAGACTGAAGGGGTATATTTCAACTGTAACATTTGAAATTTATCTCTCTCATTTTTCTTAATTTTATGATTATACCAAAATTTTCTATTTTTCAAAAATTTCATTAAGTGAAATTAATTTCACATCCTTTTTACACTTGCAACCCACCTCTTCAATTTTGCTTCGTGCATGAAATAACTTACACTTGCAATGGACCTCTCTGTCTTGATTACAAATCATGATAATTTTTTCAAAAATTGTCTTATTTAAGCCATATAAGGCCGTATTTTCACCCTTTATCTTTAATTTTTACACTTGAAATTATTATTTTATATTTGAAATAGTAGTATTTCATATTTTAAATTTAACTTAGTATTCACGATTTAATTTTTAAAAAATGGAATATTTAACTATATTTTAACACTTAACAAATAATTATGGAGTTAATTTGATTTTTAATGATTTTAAGAAAATTAATTTTTCAATGTTTTGTCAATTTTATTAACTTTTTACAATATTGTAATAAAAACCTTTATTTATTAGGTTCATAATATTATTAACACTGGAAATTATACT
>CAZUHM010000192.1:0-1990 GCA_964620575.1 uncultured Methanobacteriaceae archaeon
TATAACTATATTATCTATTATGTTTGTTCTCATTTATAAAAAAATGTGGTATAATTAATTAAGTGTAATATAATTACATTAAAAACAGTATATATCAATTTAGATAATATGTTTACAAAAAAAGCATTAACAAAAGCAAAAAATTAAAGAAAATATTCAGATATCAAGTCTAATTAAAGCACAATATCTGTAAGTATCATTACAGATTGTAAGTTTGATGTAGATTTCAAACGTGGAAATAGAATCTTCTTTTGATTCTTCAATTTATGAATCAGTGCTATTGCCTTTTGTATGATGAAAAATTTACTATCAGAATTATCTAGAATATTATCATTTGGGTATATCCGTAATAAAAAGAAGATAAAAAGTGGATTTTAGTTATTTTTGCCTTCTTTGGATACTAAAGATGTTGGTACTTATCTTCTTTGAAGAAAGTATTATTCATCCGTTTTATAAAGTGAAGTCATTTATCATTTTTTTAGTATTTTATTCAATAGATTTCTCTCTTTTTACGAAATAAACAATTGCAACAAGTGGAATTAATATACCTGCAACTGCTAAACCAGGATGTATTACTAAACCTAAAATGAATAAGAGAAGTCCACAAAGACATAATTGTATTCTTCCATGTAGTATTGATGTTTTATCTTCATAATATTGCAGTATAATGGATATTGAAATTTCAAAACTTAAACATAGAATACCTACGACAAAAAACATGGCCATAATTGCATTACCTGAATCATAATTAAATAAAGCAATAAATGGCAGAACAAAGCTTAATAAACATAAAATGTATCCAAAAACAATAGCCAGAGTATGTTTCTTGTTTTTTGTGGAATTAACAAAATTATCTGCATTAACAATTTCAATATCACTGTCAATTACCTCATTGGCAGCTGTTTTTGGTTGTTTATCCAGCTCTTTTAATAGTTCTTCCAGAATAGTATTTATTGCTTGTTCACCACCATGAGTTAAATCCATTATAGCATGAGGATAATCGGCAAAAAACGTTATGATGGTAGTATTAGGTGTTTTTTCTTTTAAACTAATTTTCATTCTAAATGCGGAATTAAATGAATCATATACTTCAATATTGTGTTTGATACCATTATCATATCTTAAGTTATAATATTTAACCGGAAAAATATAAGTTAAGCAATCATAAACAATATCAATTGAATATTCAACCAATACTTCTTTTTTTGTTTCTGCATACATCTGAATCACATTTATCAGGTTTTTAAATCATTTTTTCTTGTTATTATCATTCAATATTATTTTTTAGCAGGTATATTCCCGTAATTAAACTCCATATTATAAGGGTATAAACGGATAATCGTTCATATACTGGCATATATGGAGAACCCATACTGAAGAACATTATCCAGAACATTAATAATCCTATTATTCCAAGTACCAGTGTAATTTGTTGGTATTGTCCGAACTCTTTCATGGATCTGCTTGTTATTATTAGCAGGATGTTTCCACCTAATATTGCCATCACGGCACCTGATGTATGATAGCCGGAGGTTAATGGATTTCCTCCATGGATAAGACCTACAATAATCACTCCAAGTGATGTTATTAGTGTTAATATGTAGAATATTATATTATTTTTAATTATATAATCCTTGATTTTATAATAGTTGTCAAATAGTAGTGCTAAGCCAATTAATATGAATGCTGTGTTCATTAGGAAATATGTCGGTGAATTTGATCCTGGTATTCCTAATTCTGATATTGTATGATAAATGTATGTGTTTACTATCGTATCCTTGAAATTGATTACGCATATTGCTTCAGCAATGAGGTAATATAGGCTTGCCAGGATAAATGTTGTTCCCGTTATCTTTTGCTTCATAATTTAACACTTATTGGTTATTCAATGATATTATTATGAATTATTTTATCTAAAATATTTTATGTGAATATTTTTTGGTAATATTTAATAATGGATTCTTTTAATATAAATTATTATGAAGTTTAA
>CAZUHM010000193.1:0-1980 GCA_964620575.1 uncultured Methanobacteriaceae archaeon
GGGTAACAGAAATTAAAAATTAAGAAAATAGAGAAACAAGTAACCTTATTTGAATGTGCTTAACTCAAGTACCCTATATTTGTTAATGAAAATGAATAAGTTAAATAAAAATTAACTGATATAGTAAAAATTTAAAAATAAAAATTATAAATAATATTTAACTAGTAAATTTTATATTATTTAGTTAAATATAATTTTAATAATAAAGAACTTAAATAAAATTTAACTAGTTAAAAATATTTTTGAGAACATAGTTATAGATTATTAAGTTTTTTAATCATATTATTATTATTATTTAATTTTGTTAGATCATCATAATTATTACTTTATTACTTTATCATTTTGACATAATTACATATACATGTAGTATATTATAAATGTTATTTTAGCATGTTTTCTAGATTCATAGGTAATTTTTATATTTTTTCGTACATGAAAATTATTTTTAGTACTAAAAGTTGTGGCTTTTTTGGTACGAATATCAATGAGTAATAATTTATGATATGTTTTTTATGATTTTTAATTACTTTTCAATTTTTATATTAGTACATGTACATGTAATATGTTAAAAACACTATTTTAGTGATATTGAAATGTCCGAAAATTACCCGTTTTTGACCAAAATTTCATCAATTTTTTTCATACTTTTTAGTAGGACTTTCTTATGAGTCTATTAAGAGACTTGTAAGTAAAACCTTATATAGTACTTATAGAAAAAGTTAAATAACAATGAAAATATAAGATCTATACTGAAAATAATAAACCTAACTTTTTAAAATAAAGTACTTTAAAAAATTAAAGTAAAAAAATAACTTTAATAAAATAAAGTACTTTAATAATGTAAAGTTTATAAATTAAAAACTATAAACAATTAAACAAAAGAAAGGATTATAAGATTAAAATGAGTACAGTACCACTATTTATTCCAATAAATGAAATAGATAAATATTTTTTTAATAGAAAAAATGATATTACCCAAATTGAATATTATTTAGATTCATTAGAAAAAAATATCTCACAACGACTATTAATTACAGGATACAGAGGTGTAGGAAAAACTTTCTTACTACAAAAAATAAAACAAGATGCTAAAAAGGAACATATTGTTACTTATTTAGATATTTCTCGAGTGGTTGGAGTAGATAATAACAAATTAAGTGCAGAAAGTATATTACTTGAATTATTAGATGCAATGAATGAATCAATACTAGAAAACACAAATAATAATTTAGAAAAAATAAATTTAGAAATAACCGATTTTTTTAATAAACTTAAAATTAAAGATTATGATTTCAGTAATGGCACAAAGCTTGCAGAAATTCCAATTCCATCAACTAAAGAAAACTATAAGAAAATTAGCAAATTTGTAATGGAATATCCACAAAAAATAGTAGAAAATAATGCAGATATAAATGGATTTATTATAATAATCGATGAATTTCAACTACTGAAAAAATTAGAAGAACCAGAATCATTTTTCTGGTTACTTAGAAGTTATAATCTATTTCAATCTAATGTAAGTTATGTAATCAGTGGATCTGTTTCACATACTGCCGATATAATCAACATGATAAATGGAGCTTCTGGAGCTTTTGGTGGTAGAATGATACAGATAGACATTAAACCATTTACAAAAGAGGAAACTTCATCATATTTTAAAGAACGATTCTCTGAAATTAAATTTACTAAAACAGGATTTGATAAGTTTTATGAATATACAAGAGGTATTCCCTTATATTTAAACAGTTTTTATAATATCTTATCCTCTGATGAAGAATATGATGATAAAAAGATAGAAGAAACATTCATAAAAAATATGGACCAAATACTAGTCATGTGGATAAGAATATGGGGTTCATTAAATACTTCTGAAAGAAAAATTATATGTTCAATGTTACCTAGAGAAAAATCTTCATGGAAAGAATTAGAATCAAACAATGATTTGTCCACAGCAACTTTAAACAAATACCTTAAAAGTTT
>CAZUHM010000194.1:0-1875 GCA_964620575.1 uncultured Methanobacteriaceae archaeon
GGGTGCTGATATCATGATTACCTTTGATGCTGATGGTCAGCATAATCCTGATGATTTGTATAATATGTATCCTCCACTTCAAAATGGTGAAGCAGATGTTGTTATTGCTTCAAGGGACTTTAATGACATGCCTATGGGCAGACGTTTTGGAAATACTGTGATGAATTATATTACATATGTTTTTCAGGGAAAGATGGTTACTGATTCACAGTCTGGTCTGAGGGGTTTTACTGCCAATGCAGCCCGAAAACTACACCTTAAAAGCCCACAGTATGGTGTGTCTAGTGAAATTATTGGTGAAATTAAACGGCGTGAACTTAAAATGAAAGAGGTTCCTATGACAACAATTTATGATGAACGTACAATTCAAAAGGGAACCAATACCCTTGTGGGTATAAAGATTATTTTAGAGTTTATCAACGAAACACTTAAGAAGTAGGTGTGTGATTATAAATGTTATTATATCAGATTGTTCTATTAATTATCAGTGTAATTGGAATAGCATTCGGTATTTATCAGTATAAAAATGATTCATTTAGCAACCTAGTTGTTTCTTTATGGTCATTTGTTTGGCTGATGATTATAATCTTTGCACTATTTCCTCATCTGACTACAACAATAGCACATATTTTTGGAATTGGTCGAGGATTAGACAGTATTTATATCATTTCAATATTGTTCTTATTTTATATTGTGTTTAAATTATATAATAAAATGGAAAAACAGAAAAAACGTATCAATGAACTTGTAAGTCAATTAGCACTTAAAGAATACGATGAATAAAAAGATTCCCAATAGAAAGGGGATTTCTTTTTTTTTTGATTTTATCTTTTAAATACATATATTTTAAATTAAAAACATGCTAAAAAGTTAAATTAATTATGTATTTGAAAAATAACATATTAATTCAAACAAAAAGAATAAGAAGGCTATATAAGTATTTCCCCACCAATATGTATAATTTATTTATTTTTTGTAAAATAATCACAGCAATTAAAATAAAGGGTAACAATTAAATTAATTATATACTAATTACATAATATATATAGAATTAATAAATGTTTAAATATAGAGATTTTATAATATATAGGAGGATATGCTTATGTTCCCAGGTGGTAAAATAAACCCTAAACAGTTAAGACAAATGGAAAAACAGATGAAAAAAATGGGTATGAACATGAAAGAACTTGAAGGAGTTGAACAAGTTGTTATTACCCTTAAAGACAAGGAAATAGTAATAAAAAATGCTGAAGTTAGCATTATGAAAGCTATGGGTTCTGAAACTTATCAAATTTCAGGTAATGCTGAAGAAAGAATAAAAAGTTCTGATGCAAATGAAGATGCAGAAATTGAAATATCAGCAGAAGATATTGATTTAGTATCTTCCCAAACAGGAAAAAGCAAAGAAGAAGCTGAAACCATACTTAGAGAAGTTAATGGTGACTTAGCAGAAGCTATTATGAGATTATCTTAAACGATAATCTAAAAATCTAATTATTTATTTATAGAGAAAATAAAAACAAGTAAAAGATTGAAATTACTTTCAAAATACTTTAAAACAATTATACTATCATTTAAAAAGTAGAATTATAAAGATAAATACTAAGAAAAATAAATAACTAATTAGATATAAACGAACAGAGAATATGAAAAAAAATAATAAACAGGTGATCTTTTGAAAATAATTGTTGATGGGTCAAATGTAGCATACTACGGACAACAACCCGATGAAGAAACAGGCAAAGTAACTCCAAGTCTTAAAACACTTAAAGTAGCTATAAGTACTCTTGAAAAACTAGGACACGAACCAATAGTACTATCTGATGCACCATTAAGACATGAAATTGATGATAAAGATGGCTTTAATGAAATGAT
>CAZUHM010000195.1:0-1834 GCA_964620575.1 uncultured Methanobacteriaceae archaeon
ATAATAAAAAAATTATAGAAAAAGAAATATTCTAACTTATTCTAAGTCCAATAAGTTAGATAAATGAGTTGTAGATATTATTCCAATTACTTCCTTATTCTTATTAATAACAGGCAAACCGGAAATACGTTCTTCTTCCATTTTATGAGCGACTTCGTAAATAGAATCATCCTCATAACATGTAAGAACATCAGTTGTCATAATATCCTCTATGTTATCCGTATTTTTAGCGATTGCTTTTGATAAATCCCATGCCGTCACAATCCCTATAATTTTATTTTTAGAATTAACAATAGGAATATGTGTTTTGTTATTTGCTAGCATTAATTCAGCAGCTTGTTTAACACTTTTATTGTCCCTTATCGTAGTAACTTTCGTACTCATTACATCTTTAACACTAGCCTTGGATAAGAAGTTACTGATAATATAATTCATTTGCCCATTTTCTATTAGGAATGCATCATGTCCATATTCTGAATTTAACCTGGAATATGTAACATCCACATTGTTTGCCCTTAATGCTAAAACTATTTCTTCCATATGTTCATGAGTGTATAACCAATCTGATGTGATAGACATTATCAACATCCTAGATCTAATAGGCTTCAATCCTTCTTCCAATGAATTATTTTTTCTAACATCAAAGTAATCTAAAGCTTTTGTAAGATATAAATAACTGTTTGCATCAAATTTCTTTGTAAAGCTAAAACCTTGATGTTCCAGGTAACTTTCAACTTGGAATTCGTTGCTGAAATCATAGCTAAATGAGTTTTTATCTTGCAACTTTCTTCCAAATTTTTCATACATTGATTCATTGCTTAGATAAGTTATGTGTCCAATCATTCTGGCTACTGATAATCCCTGCTCTGGTTTCTTATCACTATCATAGTAATCACCATTATTCCAGTTAATATCTTCAATAATGGATCTGCGCTCCACTGCATTGAATGCAATTTGCTGCGGTGTTGAATATGCTCCTGATGCTATCATTATTGAATTTCTAATCATATCAGGATAGGACAATGTCCACTGGAGAACCTGCATTCCACCCATTGAACCTCCAATTACTGCATATAGTTGAGGTATTTCCAGATGGTCTATGAGTTTTTTCTCGGCATTTACCATATCCTGAATCGTTATGATAGGAAACTCCAAACCGTATTCTTTTCCTGTTTCCGGATTTATATCGGCAGGTCCTGTTGTTCCTTTACAACTTCCCAAAACATTTGAACATATTATAAAGTATTTATTTGTGTCTAGTGGTTTTCCAGGTCCGATAATTATATTCCACCATCCCGGTTTTTTATCACCATCATGCCATCCAGCAGCATGTGCATCTCCGGTTAATGCATGACAAACATATATTGCATTACTTCTATGGGCATTTAAAGTTCCGTATGTCTCATAGGCAATAGTTGGATTTTTTAATACGTTACCTGTTTCGAGTTCTAAATCTTCTTCTAATGTATAATATTGTGTTTTTACACTTCCTAATGATTTGCTTAGTGCCAACGTATTTACCTCCTGAACAATCGTTAATAATCAAGTAGTTATATATCTTTTGTTACATTTAATATTTGTCATAAAAAATGGTTACAAATGATTAAAATTAGTTGATTTTCTAAATAAAAAAATCTAAAAAGTGGATGGGAGGTGAAAAATAGTTTTATTATATTTTTTCTAATGCTTGATCGACATCTGCTAATATATCTTCCAAATCTTCAATTCCCACGGAGAATCTGATTAAATCAGGTGTTACTCCTGTTGCTCTTTGTTGTTCTTCAGTAAGTTGTGAGTAAGTGGTTGATGCTGGGTGTATATTTAATGATTTAGC
>CAZUHM010000196.1:0-1781 GCA_964620575.1 uncultured Methanobacteriaceae archaeon
CACATACCGGAATAATGTTATGATCATCAGGACATTGATCAGGATATTCCAACAGTTGACAAAGCTTCCTTTCTGCCTCATCAGACAATGAATGTTCCATTGCACATGCCTGATCATGCAAATCTTCAATATCAATACCCAAAGTGTTGTATAAAAAGCTTTCCAGCAATCTGTGTTTACGGACGATACTTCTTGCTATTTTATATCCCTTATCCGTGAGTTTAACTCCCTTATACTGGTAATAGTTTACATAACCATCCTCTTCTAATTTTTTAAGCATTTGAGTAACACTACCCGGTGCTATTCCCAAATCTTTAGAAATCTCTGTTGTCTTTGCCATATTATCTGTCTGGCTTTTCTTGTATATGGTTTCCAGATATTCTTCTACGTTTTCACTTATAACTTTTCCATGCATTTTTAACACTCAAGTAGAATTCAATACATTGTTTATTAATATTATTTTTATGAATAAAAATATAAACTTACATTTTTCACTATGATTAAATATTTTTATTAATTATTTTAAATATTTTTCTTTCAATTTTCTTCTCAGTAATTTCCAATTATTCACTCTTGGAAGTTCATCAACAGTAATGATTTTTCTAGGAATCTTATATCTTGCAAGATTATTTCTAGCATATTCAAGTAATCCGTCCTCATCTTCCATATCCTTCCAGATAACTGCTGCTACAGGTATTTCTCCCCTGTGTTCGTGGGGAAGGCCAAATATTGCAATTTCATCAACACTGTCATATGCAAGCAGTACCTCTTCCACTTCTGTAGGATATATTTTCCAACCGGACATTATGATCATGTCCTTTTTACGGTCTGTGATAAAGAGTCTGTTGTCCTCGTCAATGTATCCTATGTCTCCTGATAGATACCATCCGTCCGGTGTGAATGTTTCACTGTTTGCTTCAGGTTTATTCCAGTATCCCTTAGCTGTGGATGGTCCTCTTAGAGCAATTTCTCCTGCCTCGTTTTTTCCAAGTTCTATCTTATAATTGTCTGTGTCGACTATTTTTACTTCACTAAAGCATACTGGGTGTCCAACACTTTCATATCTGTCTGCAGATGCGTAGTCTTCCGGCCTTATTACTGTTCCTGTTCCAATAACTATTGTTTCTGATGATCCGTATGCATTCAGTACTGGTATTCCGTATTTTTTATAAAATTTCTTCCATGTTTCCTGGTGTAATGGTCCTCCACCGGATATCATGCTTTTTACCGTGTACAGCTTGTTTGATACCATGTCAGGGTTTGAGATAATGGAATGTATTACCGGTGGCATTCCTGTTGCATGTGTTACTCTGTTTTCATATATTATGTCAAGGTATTCCGGGAAGGTGTATGAACTTTTTGTTATGCATAATGCTGCCGTTCTAAGTGCGGATATAGCCCATGATATTCCGACATGTGCCATAGGATAGATGCAGAACATCACACTATCCTGTGTCATTTTCAGTACGTCACATTCGTTCTGTATTGCACTGAACCAGTTTCCGTGTGTGAGCATTGCTCCTTTCGGTTTTCCTGTTGTTCCGCTTGTGTATTGTAATTGACAAAGGTCATCCCATGAAGTATTTTCTGCTTCCAGCACATCATCTTTTCTGTGATTATCAAGTGTTGGTACAACGTATGATTCAATATTCAGTTCAGGTATTTTTTCATCTGTTATGATTAGTTTTGCTCCTGAGTCTTCTATGAAGTATTCCAGTTCAGGTATTGTGTATATTCTGTTTGTTGGATGGAGTGTTCTATAAATACCTATTTTATCCTAT
>CAZUHM010000197.1:0-1720 GCA_964620575.1 uncultured Methanobacteriaceae archaeon
GAAGGTATAGGTGTTGAACCGGCAAGTGCAGCATCAATTGCAGGTCTAAGAAAACTCGTGGAAAATGGAGACATAGACAAAGGTGAACGTGTAGTATGTGTAGTAACAGGACATGTTCTTAAAGACCCTAACGTTGCAATAGATGCATGTGAAGAACCAACACAAGTATCTTCCGATCCTGAAGAAATTAGAAAAGTTTTACAGACAATGTAAAGCTTTCTATAGAATACCCCTTTTTTATAAAATCTGATTTTTATGACATTGAATCTTAGTAAAGCAAGTATCAAAGAATACTTGAAAGGGTATATTTCTCGAAACAAGAAACTATTTATTATTTCATTGGCTATACTTGTTATATCAACAGTGATTGGTGTTTTTATCAGTGATTTCATTAGCAGATATATGATAGAACTATTGAAGGAAATAGTTAACTCCTATCCACAGAGTACTGTAACTGAAGAAGCATTACACCTGTTTAATAATAATCTACGAGCATATATTTTAATAATGTTAGGAGGATTTCTTTTTTCAGTTTTCAGTATTTTTTCACTTATTGTTAATGGTCTTATCCTGGGATATACCTTTACCCTTATGAATCCGTTACAGTTTGTTGTCGGAATTTTTCCTCATGGAATATTTGAATTAACTGCAATTTGCATGTCCTTGATGGGAGCATTCATCATTACTAAAATTGAAATAAATCTCATCAGAGCATTGTTTAGACATGAATTTGTCTCAGAAATTAGAAATTCGGTAACGATGGCTAAAGATGTTCTGGTTACTTTTATTATTTCATTCATATTTCTTGTGATTGCTGCAATAATTGAAGCGGCCGTTACACCTGCATTGTTATCATTGGTCATTTAACTGCCAGGATTTTGTTTAAAAAGAGTTTATGAGTTGATAGTTATGATGATTGTTATTACAGGCACTCCTGGAACCGGAAAGACTTCCGTTACCAAAAAGCTAAAAAAGATGGTTGATGCTGAATTTATCAGTATTAATAGTTTATTGGAAGATTACGATTTGAATCTTGGTACTGATGAAAAAAGAGGGTATAAAATCGTTGATACTGAAAGTATGATTCCGATTGTTGATGATATTAAGAAAAAAACCAGTAAAGACATTGTTTTTGAGGGCCATTTGGCACAGGATTATCCTAATGCGGATTTGGTTGTTGTCTTAAGATGTGATCCTAAAATTTTAAGGGAAAGATTGAACACCAGAAATTGGAAAGATAGTAAGATTGATGAGAATGTTTCTGCAGAGATTTTGGCTGTTTGTACTTCTGAAAGTTATGATAGTTATGGTGATAAGGTTCAGGAAGTTGATACCAGCATTTGTTCTGTTGATGAAATAGCTGATGTTATTGTTAGGATTATGAATGAAGAGGTTGTTTTTCCTCTTGGTGAGATTGATTATTTAAGTGAATATATTGGTTGGCTATAATTTTCATTGAAGATGTATTGTTAGGAAAGATTAACTATTAATACTTTACTCTTTTTCATTTTATTTTAAACTAGTATTAATAATATTTATCATACTAGTATTAATTTGCTTTCTTTTTTCATAAACTCCAAAGTAATATTTATTTTTAAAAATATGCTTATCATAACATATTTAAGTAACAGATTACATAAATTATATTATTATTCTTAAGTTTACTATCTAGATTTTATGCTTGTCATAAAGTCATTCCTTGCACTTAAGAAGAATATTC
>CAZUHM010000198.1:0-1683 GCA_964620575.1 uncultured Methanobacteriaceae archaeon
AATACTTATCTAATAACTCCTATGAATTGATTATTATAGATTCTGATAAAACAACACAAGACAACATAATAGAATCAATAAACAAAAAGTGTGAAAACTTCCCATTACTAATAATTAATTCTTCAATCATACCTAAAGATTATACTCCATCCCATAATTTATCTATTACACAGTTAAGTAATGATTATTCCCTCATATACACTTTTAAAAATTTAACATCACGTATTGATAATGACAGCACAATGTCAGACAGTATAGCAGAGTGTTTAGATGATGTTTATAAAAAGCATTACATTGAATCTTCATCCACCACATCCTTTTTTCCATTATCCTTACTACTTAATACAGAAAAAATTGGTGGAATTAGAAATTTACCAACAAACATTAAAGGATACAAAGAACTCAAGAAAGGAAATAATTTAAACATTGGATACTACCTAAGAACAAATAATGTAGAGGAATGTGATGATGTATACCTACATTACCTGTATAACAAATCATATCCCAACCCAAACCCCTCATTCAGTAACAAAGAGTATCTGGAAGCAAATACTGACCTGAAAAATATCACATATAATCCATTCATACACTATATTTTATATGGAAAGAAAGAAAAAAGAAAAATAAATCTAAATATTCATGGAGCATTCCAGACCATAATCCGTGATAACATATTGAAAGGATGGATTGCAGAGATAGGAAACAATAATCCAGTAAAAGCACACCTATTGATTGATGATGACAGATATCCAATAACAGCAAACATATATAGAGAAGACCTTGAGCGTAATAATATAAATAATGGTGAACACGGATTTGAATTTGAAATTCCTTCAAAATATCAGGATAACAAAGATCACACAATTAAACTCATTGGAAAAGACAGTATGGAAATTAATACCATAACATACAACAACTTAAAAGGAAATACCAGTAATGCAGGAATTATCAAAGGAACATTCCAATCCAATATTAAAGACACGCTAATAAGAGGTTGGATTGCAGAAATTGGAAATTTGAATCCTATAACGGCAAGTATTGAAATTGATGGAAAAAAATATAGTATCACTGCCGATATTTACAGAGAAGATCTTAAAAAAAATAATGTTAATCTTGGATATCATGGTTTTGAATTTAATGTTCCAGAGGAATTCGTAGATGGACGAGAACATGAATTCAAACTAATCGGACCAAACAATAATGTCATGGGCAAGTTCAGTCATTCTTTTGTCAACTATGATTATGAAAACAATATTGAAAGATTTTTCTCAAAATCTATGACATCACCAGAGATGCTTCTGCCACCCGATGAACCTAAAAAGAAAATATTAGCATTAATGGACAACATTGGCAAATATTTATTAGAAAATGCAGATGAAAAAGACCTTGTATCTGTTATAATGCCCGTGTATAACCGGGAAAAACTAGTATCTAATGCAATAAAATCTGTGTTAAAACAAAGTTATAAGAACTTTGAACTGATACTTGTAGATGATTGCAGTACTGATAATACTTTACAAGTTATGAATGAATTTGAGGATGAACGTATAAAATTCATAATAAACCCTGTAAACCTCGGAGTTTCCAAGTCACGTAATATTGCATTAAAAGAAGCAAAAGGTAAGTATATCATGTACCTAGACTCCGATAATGACTGGGAGAAAGACTATATTAAGTCAAGTG
>CAZUHM010000199.1:0-1605 GCA_964620575.1 uncultured Methanobacteriaceae archaeon
TTCTTAATTTTCTTGATGTTTTCATCATTGCAAATATAGGAACTCTTCTGTTTTGTTTGCCTTTTTTAGCTAATCTTAATTTTTTAGGTAAATTTTTATTACGACTCATTTTATTTCCATCCTATAACTCTTGATTGAATGTGTTTTGGAAAAATATCATTAATGTCCTGTCCTTTTTCTTCAAGCAATACTCTTATTTCCATTTCATAATCGGAACTGTTATGAATATCACTTTCAGCCTTCTGAAGCTTAAACAATCTGTCACTGGTATCGTTAATTGTTTTATATCCAATACCTGTCAGATTAACGTACTGAACACCTTTTCTGTCTTCTAAACTTTGAATTTCGTTCTGTTTAAGTTTAGGTATTCTGTCTTCACGTCTAGTACCGTCAGCTATTAAATCATATTCTTCTGCCAATAGTTCAATTACATTATGATGAATATGGTTTATTCCATTGTTGGGAAACTGATCATTAATAATCATATCAACAGCTTCAGTTAGGATATTTTTATCAAGCTTTAAAACTCTGTGTTTAAAACCCAAATTTTTTGCCGATTCTGTTGCCGGAATACTTGAATCAAAAATTCCGAAATTTATGGTTATTAATTCTACGTCATAGCCTAACTTGTCTAGAATAACGGCCATCAATGAACTATCTTTACCGCCACTATATAATACAGCTGTTTTCATAAAAATACACTAATATCATATTGAAAAGATTATTTTCTTGTGATATGAATTTCACGTTTTGTATTGGTTGTTTCTCTTAAGATCTGTTTTAACGTATCATCTGATACTGGAATCTGTATTCTTCCAGCTTGTGCCATTTGAATCAATTGATTTTCAATAGCATTTACAAGTTCAGCTTTAGTTAATCTTAAGTTTGCGAGTCTTTGACGTGCTTCTGGTGAAAGGATTTGTCTTAGTGCGTTCTTCTTTTGTTCTTCGTATTGTTGTCTCATCTGTTCTTCTTGTTGTAACTGTTCGTAAGTTGGACCTTGCTGTTGAGCAGCCATCTGTTGTTTTTGAAGTTCTTCCATTCTTCTACGCCTAATTTCGTCAAGTTCACTCATTTCACACAACTCCTTTAAATTTATTTATCATATCCAATAATAATACGATTAGTATTTTGATAATTCAGGAATATCTTTAATGATTTCTGCAGCTTTTTTATCTAAGTAAGATTGACCTGCAGGTGATACAGTTCTACCTTCTTCTGTTTTTTGTACGTATCCTGCTTCTTCGAGTTGTTGTAATGCAGTTCTTATGATAGATCCGCTTCCTTTTCTGAATTTTTCAGGACTGGTTCCTCTATCTTTGTTACCACCGTATTTGGTTTGTAATCTGCTAAGTCCTACTGGACCGTCTACATATACTCTTCTTAATAATGCTGCTGTTCTCACATACCACCAATCTGGGTTTTCAGGTCTGCGTTCTTTGTGAACTCCAGTTTTAACAAATCTAGCCCATGTTGGTGCATTTATTTTATCATTTTCTTTAAGATCTTCACTTACTGCGCTGATTAAACTTTCAGCAGGTACATCGAATGCTGTTGTCATTGTTTAATTAGCCTCCTATTAAATTATAATGTTTTTTTTTAAAA
>CAZUHM010000200.1:0-1574 GCA_964620575.1 uncultured Methanobacteriaceae archaeon
TTATGACTAAAATAATACTTAGGGAACATAGTATCTTTAGTAACTTCTTTTACTACTGATTACTATGCTTTTTTATTTTAGGAAAATAATTTACTATTTTTATTTTTCAATACAATAAGAAAATTATTTAATTTTGATAATTTCAGATATCTCTTCAATATTCTGTAACTTACTGTTCATATTCGGAGTGTATATTCCAGAAATAGTGTTTATTCCACATTTAATATAATCTGTTATGTAATTATTTCCGTTACTGGCATATTGGATTTTAATTGTTTTGTTGGGAAAATATATTCTCAGAATGGAAATTATTTTAAGAATATATTCTTTAGAATACTGTGGATGATATTCTTCTGGGCTATCAAGAAATGGATCGAAACCTTTTATCTCAATCATGTCAATATCATTTTTTCTCATTTCTAGAATTTTATGGTAGATATCATGATGACTTTCTCCATATCCAATTAAAAATTCGTATGTTATCTTTAAATTTAATTCTTGCTTAATGTATTCAAGTACTTCTTGATCATATTTATATTTATTTTCATCTATCTGTTTATTAAAAGAGTTGGGTTGATTTAATGATGTTGGGTATATTATTGAATTGATGTTGTAATTAACAAATTTTTTCAGATGTTCTACATTTGACACTCTGACATTTATCTCTAGGGGGTACATTTTTAAAAAGTCCAATATTATTAGCAGTTCTCTAATGCCTGAAATATCTTTGTTGTAACAGTTTATTCCGGAGATATCATACTGTGCTATGTCACTAAGTTTGTGTGCCACGTTTTTTGTAATAAATTCTTCTGTATACTTTTGTCTGGCAATGCTTGTTCTGTAACCACAGGTGGGGCAATTGTCTTCTATTTGATATATTGCAGGATAATAAATGTTAGTTTCAAGATTAATGTTGCTTTTCTTGTTCCTATGGATTTTATGTGATAAATCTGTAAGTTCTTTAATGTTTTTTAAGTTCATAAAATATTCAATGTCATCGATTTGAATGATATTATTTTCAACATTTTTCATAATTTTTCTAATAATTTAATTCCCCATACTTTTTCATTTTTTTGATTATTTATATTTGTTTTTAACAATTAGCGACTTAAAAAAATTTTTAGTATAAACTAAAATTTATTTGTTTAATACTTACTTGATACATCTATAATTTATCTACAAATACTTTACTTTTTTTTCTTAAAATTTGAAAACATTTATATGTGTATTTTATTAAATATTTCAATTGTAAGAATATTTATTACAAATACAATATAGTATGCAAAATATTCATAATAATGTTTATCTTTGTATTACTCCAAATAAACGTACTATTAACGGTTAAATTACATTCTGAATAATAGAGTGTTTTTTTGTATAAATATTTGAACACAATTATGGAAATGTATTTTAGACAGTTGGAGGGACATATTTTTTCTTATTTAAGTTTAATTACTGAATTTTTTTTCACTTGCATTTAGCATTAAAAACACGTATTACTAATTCTCATGTTTCATCAATATTTCTTACCAACTAAATATAATGATGAAAAATACATGGTTTGGTAATGTGGA
>CAZUHM010000201.1:0-1528 GCA_964620575.1 uncultured Methanobacteriaceae archaeon
TTTTTTACGGCGAGGATACTGTGTCCTCTTTAGGGCACAGAGGAATCGCCGTCCTCCAATCTTTTATCCACCCTTTAACGGGTTCTATTAATTTTAACTTTTTGCTGTTGACTCCTTGTGTGACTGTAGTACCATCAAAGAGTTTTAACTGAAAATATCCGCTGCTGCGTTTGCCTGTTATGAAACAGGTTTGATTATTGTATTTGACTTTATCATATCTTCTGAAACCGTTAATTATATATGGTGATTGGTTTCTTTTACGTTTGCCTCCTTTACTTGGTTTACTTTTATGTATTTGTCGGTTATGTCTTCTAGTTTTTTTATATAGATATTCTTGATTTAATGTTTTGGCATTGAAATTATGGGCAATTATATATGCATCATTGCTGTGTGATTTGTTGATACCCTGTTTGTCCCGGTAATATTTGGTTTCGTAGCCATAGCTTTCATGGACATTTTCATGTTCTTTTTTTAATCTTTTTATTAATTGTTTTCTCATTATGTTCATATGTGCTGCGTGTTTGAATGTTTTGACTTTTTTGTCAAATTTCAGGTTTTCGTTATGTATTTTTTGATGACAATGCTTGCATAAAGTTACAAGATTATCCATACTATTGGAACCACCTTTGCTTTTATAGATTATGTGGTGTACTTGTAGTTTTGTGTCTTTTTGAAGACATGATTGACAAGTATAATTGTCACGATGTAAAACTGCTTGTTTAATATTATAAAATCCTTTGCCCTCACCATTTTGGTAATCTTCACCATGTATGTCTGGGTTTTTTAGTTTGTGTGGATCAAATTCGCCTCCTTCAACATTTAATCGAGTTATTGGTAAAATACTATATATTTCATTGATGATTGTGATGTGACTGTCTAGTTTATGTTGGATGCTTGGTGCTAGTTTGCCTTTTTTTCCTCGGTTATTGAATCTTGCAGGTCTATATCTAGTTTTTCTATTTCTTCGACTTCTGCGTTGATTTTTCCGAGTTTCCATTAAGCTACTAATATCACCTCTAAGTTCAACAGTGGCCTTAAACAACTCATAGCTATCCGTTGTGGCAGATAAGCCAATATTTTTGCTTCCAGCATCAACACCTAATGTAATGTCCTGTTTATAACCAGAACTACCGTATAATAATTTGATAGTAAATGGTGTTTGTTTTATTACTTTTGCTTTCTTTTGTTTTAATAATATTCTTGCTTTTCTTGGTTTACATGGCATTAATGGTTTGTCATGTTTGTTTAGTACATAAACGAACATATAATCGTTTACCTCCTATTCCTGAGTAAGTTTATCCTTCGACAATGTTATCCAACAGTTTTTTTATGAAATATTACACTATTCCTACCATCCCAGAATTGTTTAATAATACTCCGTAGAGCTACAGGCTAGGATTAAACACCCATAGGTACCTATAATATTTGTTGGTAACGTAGTACAAAATTGTACTTAGTCTATTAAACCAGTGAATTCGTAGATAAACCTTCTACAAATCCACATCCTCTACAGGATGTGGTAGTTTAA
>CAZUHM010000202.1:0-1504 GCA_964620575.1 uncultured Methanobacteriaceae archaeon
CGTGTAACAGTAACATAATGAAATATTTTTTCTGGATTTATAAAAAATTGTCAAGATAAATTATATAAATTTATAATAAATAATTATATTATAAGGAAAACATTTTTTTTAGAATTTTTTTTTAGGGAGTTATATGAACATGAATGATGAATGGGTCGAAAGAGATACATTATTTGAAACAGGAAGACCAGTTTCACCAGAAAATTTCAAAGGTCGAAAATCAAGCATTCAAAAAATCATACGATATGCTAATAATGCAACCAAAGGTAACACTCAACACTTTTTCTTAACAGGAGAACGTGGAATTGGTAAAACATCTCTTGCAAAATATGTTATGAATTTAATTGAAAATAATTATAATATGACTAGTATTTATGTTTCAAATAAGGGAAATGAAACACTTGAATCTTTAATTGACTCCATAATAAGTGGAATGCTTAAAAAAATGCCAAAAAATCATTTAATGGAAAAAGTTAAAGATATTTTTGGCAAAATAGAAAGTTTAGAAATTAAAAATACTAAAATCACTTTTAAGGCAGGTAAAGAACAATCAGAATTTTTAATCAAAGATTTCCCATACTACTTACAAGATTTAATAAATGAAATAAACGAAGAAAAAGGAATATTTTTAGTAATTGATGATATTAATGGGTTATCTGAGTCAAAGAAATTTGTAGATTGGTATAAAAATTTTGCAGATACTGTTGCAGTAAATGATGAATTAAATCTCAAATTATATATTTTATTTGCAGGATATCCTGTGAAATTTGATAATCTTGTTTGTCAGGAACCATCATTTGGACGAATATTTAATCAAGAAAACTTAGAAAGTTTCACAGATGATGAAATAAAAGAATTTTTTACTGAAACTTTCAGTAGTGCGAATGTTAAATGTAGTGAAGATGCATTGGAAATTTTCACATCATTTTCATATGGTTTTCCTTTAATCATGCAACAAATGGGTGAATCTAGTTTCTGGATTGCTGAAAATAATCTAATTACAAAAGATATTGCATTAAAAGGAGTAATTAGTGCTATTGATGAAATTGGTCATAAACAACTAAGACATATTTTAAATATAATTTCCGATTTTGAATATGGATCAATACTTTTAAAATTAGGAGATAATGAATTATATAGTTTTAATAAAGAAACTTTAAAAGATAAATTAAATAATCATGAAATAACAATTTTAGATAATTTTTTAGAAGATATGGTTGAGTATGATTTATTATATCATGTAGGTCCAAAAGATAGGCAACATTATCGTTTTGTTAATAATATATATTATATTTATTTTAAAATCAAGGCTTATGATTTAAATAATTTTAGTTTTATTTAATTTTTCATTTTATTTTTATAGAATATTTTATTAAATTTTTCCATTTTTTATTTTTTACTTCTTTTTATTCTTTTTTTATAGTTTTCACTTGTTTTTTGTCTTTTTTATTTTTTCCATAACTATTTTAGTAAGTTTTAACTAAAAGAAATATCAATATTAGAT